>CAXBOF010000223.1:0-4709 GCA_963977205.1 uncultured Phycisphaera sp.
TTGAAGAGCCTTGTCCAGTTGTTCGCTATTCATCTTCATCATCTACACCATGCTTGATTGAATTGGGGCCGCGATGCCATCACTACCACGATTGCGTTTGTTTGTCAGCCTTGGGAAAAGTTCTGTGAAACCCCACACCAATGCGTCGACGCGGTCGGGTGACCACCCTTGCTTGCTCCGGTCGAAGTCGATGGTCGTGGCGCACATCTCGTCGACGAGCATGGGGAAGTCCCCGATGTGGCTCACCTTGCCCAGATCGTACAGGGCGGCGATGGGCGCGGCGCGCGTCACCTTGCCGTCGCTTGCCCACACGCCCTTATACCGGACGGTCTTGTCTCGAGCCTTGATCATGCTCTCCACCATCGCCCCGCCGTTGTTCCTCTCGGCGACGACCATGTCCGCATCCAGCGACCGGTAAAGGGCGACGGCGTGCGTGCTCCACTCTTCGGGCGTGTACTTGCCTGACACGTCATCGAGGACGTAACCGCGCCCGTCGTTGCCGAGGCCGACGGCGACGATGCCCGTGTTGTCAGATCCGGCGTTATTGCTGGCGGCTGGGTCGACGGCGACCACGATGCGGATCATCTCCACGGGGTATGAGCCATTGGCCTTGACGGGTACGAGCTTGATGCTGTCCCTCTGCCACAGCGCCCCCTCGGCGTCGGCCCCGTACTCGCCGAGTAGGAAACGCGTGCGCGCTCGGCTGCTCAAGGTGTCGAGGTCGTCGAGGTACTCTTGGGAGAGGTTGGCAGCGTTCTCGTGCGGATTGATCTGCACGTAATTGTACTGCGCTGGCTTGGCCAGTGGCTGGTCCGTGTCTGGGTCGATGTGCTGCACGAAGAGCTTGTGCGTCCAGTGGTGCGTCGTGGTCGGGTTCAGGTCGGCATAGAAGCGCTGCGCCAGCGTCTTACCGTTTATCTTGGTGCATACCTGCGCAAGACGCGAGCGAAGGAGAGTTATAGGGCCGTACGGCACCTCTGACGCCTCGTTCACGTAGATGGTGGCGTACTCCGCACCGAGGAGGCGCTCGACGGCGTCCTCAGTGTTCACGCCACCGATCCACACCTCGCTCCCGTTGTCGAAGACGTACCGCCCGAGCTGGGCGTTGTACTCGGGGCAGGGCACGTCGGGGTATTTCGCCTTCCACGCTTTGGGGAAGGTATCATGCACGACGGAGCGCACGGCCGAGCCGGACGTCTTACGGATGATGAGGTGCCGAGAGTTGGGCGCGATCAGGGCGCGGTCGATGATGCACGCCACGGCGAGGAAAGTCTTGCCGGATCTGGAGCCGCCGTACATGAGGCAGAAGCGACTGATCGTGGTCAGCAGCTCGAGCATGGCACGCTTCTGACCGCCGTTGAGCTTAAAGGTCATCGGCGGACCCGTTGAGGATGATGGTGGTTTGTTGCGGCACCTGCTTCTCGGTTTGGCCGAGCTGGTGCTTGCCGAGGTGCATGCTCATGGCGACGCTCGTCTTGGCCTGTTTTAGCTGTAACCTGCGAAGGCTCATCTTGCCCTCGGAGCTGTGCTTCTCATAGAGGGCTTCAAAATTTTGCTCGCCCCGCGCCTTCAATCTGCGGTTCAGTGTCGTGTCCGACATGCCCAGAATGTTGCAGATCTCGTCGCGTGTGCATTGGATCTTGATCATCTCGATGAGGTGCTTGAACGTCTTCTCGTCGAGGACGTCCTTCGTCGGTCCCTTGGGTCCGGTCTTCTTCGGCGGTGCCTTCTTGGCCGGTGCCGGTTTCTTGGATGGTGGTTTGGCCATTGGTCACTGCCCCTGCTTGGTGATCGCCTGTGGGCGCTTATACCAGCAGAGGCAGCGATTTGTCTAGCCTCGGCGGATGAGGCGCATCAGAAGCGACATCCCCCCGAAGACGAGGGTGAAGATAATGATGTACTGAAAGACCATCACGTCCGTTGCGTACATGGCGAACTGGCTCGAGGCATACCCGAGGATGGCCGCAGCGATCACGTAGCTGAACGACAGGCTCATTTGCTAATTACCTCCGCGATGTTCTCGAGCGCGTCAGCGATGGCGCGCAGGGCATCCGTCTGGGCCACTGAAGCCTCTATAGCTGCGTCAGCCTGAGCGTCCTGCAGCTCTCGGTCTTGCAGCGCGTCCCGCTGGCGCATCGCGTCGTTAAAGTCTGCCGAGGCGGCGTTCATGAACGCCGCCAAGACGACAGGGTCACGCCCGAGGCCTAGCTCGTCCATAGAGCGCAGGCTGCGCTCCGCAACCATGTGGGCTGTCTTACTTCCCCCGTGAAGCAGATCCGCTGGTTCGCTTAGATTATTCATGTCGTTCTCTCCTTTTGGTGGCGACACAGGATGCGTCGTTACAATCTCGATATAGGACCCTTCGATAAGGATGCAAGGGGCGCGCGATTATTTCATATTTAACATTTCACTTATGTATAATTAGGCGGGAACCACTGGATAAGGACACCGCCCCCTCTTTCTTATTCTTATTTATATATATTCTCATGTAATATAAAATAAAGTGAAATAAGAAATAAGAAGGGGTGCGAGCCTTAAAAACAAGGACCCGCACCCCGATTTCACTTTTGAAAATATTTCACTTTAGGGGGACAATGTTCGTGTCATCCGCATCCGGCTGGAGACCGTGCAGAATTTTGCGCCTTCCTTCGGGCGTGCAAGACATGAAGTAATCCTCGTCCTTCACCAAAACTGACATAGACGAAAAGCCACCTTTTGCGTCCGAAGCGACGAGGACTTTGTTGTCCAAGAGTTGCGCCCCGACGCGCTCCGCATTGGCCCCCGTCAGGTTCGTGATGACGTTGCGCAAACCGGCCACTCTCGCCTTCGTATCACCGTGCATCGCCAGCTTCACCTCCTTGTCAAAGTCTGACCGTATCCACGCCCTCCAAGATGGCGCTTCCTCGACGACCTTGGCGATGGCCTCGTCCAGATCCGTCTCATTGGCACCGATGACCATGTCACGACCTCTGAAGAGGGGTGCATCCGTCAGCTCGAGCGTGACTGGCATGTCCTGCACGATGCGCGCCAGTGACGCGCCGAGGCGCGTGTAGTCCTTATCGTCACCCGTCACGCTCTTCAGACGGTCGAGGAGGGGCTTGTTGTCCGTCAGCTTGCTGCCGTTGAGGATCACCGCAAAGCGACGGTCTGCCGGATCGAGGACAAGATCCCCCTTCCGGTTCGCACCGAGGAGCGTCGAGACGTACGTCGTCGCCCTGTACGCAGGTTTTCCCTTCGGGTTGATGCTCACCTCGCTGTGCGTCGGGTCCACGATGTCCTTTAAGGCTTCGTACCCCTGCTTACGGCTGCTGTAGTCCAGACTGCCAAGCTCGTTCGTGAAGGTCATGAGGTTGCGATCCGCGAACTCGTTGAACGTGCCCTTGAGGAGCATCTGCTCCTTCACGTGCTGCGTGTACCCGTCCATGAGCGACTTGAGGATGTTGAAGAAGGCTCCTCGACCCGTGCCCTGCGTCTCCGCCGCGAGGAACAAGATGGCGCAGTTCCGGTGGTGTGGATTGCGATACTTGTCCGCTATCCACTGGTATAGCCACTCCCGTTCGTCATCGTCAGGCACGAGGTGCTGGAGGAAGTCCACCATGAGGCTGTCCGCCTCCTCGTCCGGCGTCTGGTCGATCTCGGGGAAGCCAAAGAAGCCATTGGCGTACGTCGTCCCCGTGCTGTCCGTGAAGATGCGCCCCTTGGATGGCTCAAAGCGCGTGCCTGAGATCGTGATGCGATCCTCTTGCGCGACCCACGTCGAGACAGGCGACAAGGACTTCGCGCCCCCTTTTGGACCTTCCCACGTCAAGGTGTGGGCCGACATCTCCGTCTTGATCGTGGAGAGGGCAACGCCCGTCCAGATCCCGCTCCTGTCGTCGAGGCGTGTCGCCGTCCCGTCCATGCGATTGTAAGCGAGGTTCTCCAGCATATCCTGAACGACCTCCTCGAAGGCGTCCGTCTCCGCTCCGGCCTTGGCCGCCGCGACGAGGGACGCGTCCACGAGATCCGGCCGCGCCTTCCTCAGCGCTTCGCCCAGTGCCGCCGTCTTTTCCACGCGGGCCGACCCGTCGTACTCGCCCTCGGCCGAGGCAGGCATGTGGATCTGACCAGACTGAAAATCGTACACGGCCAGAGCGCCCTTGACGACGCTCAGTGTGCATCGCGTGCGATTGCTGTGAGCCAGACCATCAAGGCAGCTCGCGCTGCATGAGACATTTTCGCTACCTTGCGCCAAGGCCAGAGCCTCCTCGTACGTGAGTGTGCCGTGCTTGGCCGTGTCGAAGACAGCGCCCAGATCCAGATCGAACAAACGATCCGGCGCGCCGCTGCCGATACTCACGCTCTCGCTCGTCTCCACGCGGTGAAGCATCTCGTCCAGCGTGTCGTTCACGAGCATGACGATGGTCTGCACCTCGGACCACGTCAGGACGGGTAAGGCGTCAGGCGTGATGGTGGCGGGTGTTGGTCCCTCCATCCACCCGTACGTCTTGGCCACTTGATACGCCTCGTCGTAGCTGTGCGGGCCGAACAAGCCAAAAAACTTACCGCCATGCGCGCCGGTGTAGACCTCGAACTGATTTTTACGCCCTTCACTGTCCACGTAGTCAGGCGATAGGATGACCTTCGCCCCGATCTCTTCCAAGGGGCAACGAAATAGCATCATGAACTTGGCCCCGCCGCTGTGGCGCGCTGGCGCGGCCTCGAAGCGG
>CAXBOF010000224.1:0-4686 GCA_963977205.1 uncultured Phycisphaera sp.
CTCCGTGTCTGGCCCGGCTCGCATGCCAAGCCCGATCAGGTGTGGGATCAAAACGAATCGTCTATCTGCGAGGCAATGGCCGGTGATGTGCTGCTGATGCGGCCGCGTCTCGTGCATGCCTCCTCGAAATCCACACAGAACTGCTCACGTCGCATCGTGCACCTCGAACTCGCAGGTACTGATCTTCCCAATGGTTTAAGCTGGTACGAGAGCGCATAGAAACGGCCCCGCTAGGGGGCCGTTTCGAAATAAACGTTATTCTAGAAAGCCTCAGCCCTTCTTAAACAGCTCGATCGCCTTCTCGAAGTCGGCCTGGTACTGCTCGGCTTCCTCGTCCGAGAGCATGTCCAGAGCCTTCTGCTCGGTCTCGATCGCCGCCTCGGCATCGCCGGCGCGGTACTGAGCCCACGCGAGCGTGTCGAGAATCATCGGGCTTTCCCAGTCCGTCAGCTCGCACGCCTTCTCGGCGAGGTTGCGGGCGAACAGAACTGCCTCTTTGCTCCAGCCTTCCTCCTCGACGATCGTCCAGGCGATGCTGTTGTACGCGCCGGGGTTGTTCTTGTAGACCGTCTCAGAAATGGCCTGACCGAACGTCGCAGCCTCGTCGCTCTTGGTCGTTGCAAGCTCGCCGAAGTGCCCGAAGTAATTCGGGCCGTTCTGCTGCGACCACTCGGCCTTCATGCGGTCGATCCGCGCTTCGTGGTCGGCCTTGTAGTCGTTCTCGCCCGCAAGGATCGCGTCGAGATGCTCGCCAAGCGACGGGTCCGTGCCGTAACCGATCCAGCCGATCTTGCCCTTGCGGTCCACGATCATGACGGTCGGGATGCCGTTCTGGTGGGCGGCCTTCATCCAGTCGTTCTCAAAGGTCTCGCCGCCCGTGCCGACGGTGTAGCCCATGCGCTCATCGTTTTTCTCGACGAAAGCCTGCACGTGCTCGGCCTGCTCCTCGCCGTAGAGACGCGTGCGGTTGCCGTCGGCGTCGCGTCCGCTCTCCCAGATGCTCACGCCCACGACGTTCAGCCCGTCGCCCGCGTGCTCAGCCTGGAGCTCGGTCAGGTGCGGCATGATCGCGATGCACGGCCCGCACCAGGTCGCCCAGAAATCGATGAGGTACACGTTGCCCTCCTCGAACGAGCTGATCGGTGCGCCCTTGATCCACGAATCAACCTTGAAGGCCGGCGGCTGGTCGCCGATGTTCAGCTTGGGCATCTCGAAGGCCTTGGCTTCGCCCGCGGTCGCCTCGAACTCGGCGATGACTTCCTTGGCGGTCTTGTCGCCCAGAAGATCCTGAGCCGAGACCGTGCCCGTGAGCGAGAGAAGAATGGCCGCTGCGGTGAGTTGTTTCAGCATGTGCGTACTCCTGTGTATCGAACCCTGTGTTGTTCTTTCGGAGCCAGCACGATCGCTGCACCGAAACAACCCCCTGCCTGTGCAGTACAGCTTATCTGACCCAAGGGGTCTATGGAAACAACACCGCCAAACCGGGTTCAATTCCACCGCGGGCACACCGAAATATGTGGTTTCAGCCCGTCTTGGGCAGGTCGAACTCGCCGAAGAGGCGGTATTCCTTCCGCCGCAGGATCTGCCCTGCCAGCGTCAGATCGTCGACCGAGATGGCAATGGTGGGGGTGCCGTTGGGCCTGAGCATCAGCGGGTATGCAAACCGGATATTCAGCTCCGCTGCCAGAAGATGCAGGCAGAGACTCTCAAGCGAGTGTCCCTGGCAGAGCTCGACGACGATGACGTCTGTCTCAGCAAAAGGAACGCCGGATTCACGAAGAAGCCGGCGTGTCACTGTAGAGTTGTTTGTAATCATGCGGACGACAGCGTGGTCCGATGCCTCGTGCACGCTGATCGCGCAGACCCGAGACTCCGAACAGTCGATCTCCTCGAGAAGATCGTACAAACGGCCCACTTTGTTATCGAGGAAGACAGAGAACTGGGTCACACTGGGCGGCCCATATCCCTGCATCGTTTCCGGTGGCATTGGTGCCTGGCTCATCGACAATCCGTGTCTAGACCGCAGGGAAAGTCATCATCGACCTACCCCCGCTGTATCCAGCGTACCAAATACGCTCGAAAGAAGCCACCAACGGCCCAAAAAACACCGCCCCCAAAGGGCTTACGGCCCGGGGGCGGGACTGGTTGTGGCTCTCAAATGTCCGTTTTCAGGCCGAGAAGCTCGATCCGCACCCGCAGGTCGTCGAGGCGTTGGGGTTCGTAAAGACGAATCCTCGGCCCATCAGTTCGTCCTTGAAGTCAACGATCGTGCCGTTCAGGTAGAGCAGGCTCTTGGGATCGCAGATGATCTTGATCCCGTGCTGCTCGAACAGCTCATCGGTGTCCTTCTGGGTCTCGGTCAGGTCCAGCACATAGCTGAAGCCCGAGCACCCGCCGCCCTTGACGCCCACGCGCAGACAGACCGCATCCTTGTCGAGTTCCTGCTGCTCGATGATCGAGCCGATCTCTTTGGCGGCCTTCTCGGTCAGGTTCACAGCCATCATGGTCTCTGCCATCGCAATCTCCTCGTGGACAGGCAATCCTATCCCGTCATCCGGGCTCCGTTCTCGGGTCGGCCTCCAAGCCAGAGATCGGCCCGATCCAGGCCCGGTTCAAGCCCGGTTCCAAGATCAGTCGAGCCCGTTCTTCTTCTTGTAATCGGCGATCGCCGCCCGGATGGCATCCTCAGCCAAGACCGAGCAGTGGATCTTCACCGGCGGGAGGCTCAGCTCCTCGACGATCTCCGTGTTCTTGATCTCCATGCCCTCATCCAGCGAGCGGCCCTTGAGCCACTCGGTCGCCAGCGAACTCGACGCGATCGCCGAGCCGCAGCCGAAGCACTTGAACTTGGCATCCTCGATCTTGCCCGTCGCCTCGTCCACCTTGATCTGAAGCTGCATCACGTCGCCACACTCGGGCGCACCGACGAGGCCCACGCCCACGTCCGTGCGCGTCTTGACCTCCTGGGTCGAGCCGAAGTTGCCCACGTTGCGTGGCTTCTCGTAGTGGTCGATCACTTTCTGTCCGTATGCCATCGTCTGGCCCTCACTTTCGCCATCTGTACCAACGCGTGGCCAGACGGATTTGTTCGCTTCCTGTGCCGAATTCTGGCCCCTTGGGCCACCCGCTCAACCGGCCTTGTGTATTAGTGGGCCTGCCACACGATCTTGGTGATGTCGATGCCTTCCTGGTGCATGTCATACAGGGGGCTGAGCTGCCGCAGCTTCTCGACAGCCGTGCAGATGTTCTCGATCGCAAAGTCGACCTGCTCTTCGGTCGTCCAGCGACCCAGGCTCAGCCGCAGCGAGCTGTGGGCCAGATCATCGCCGATGCCAAGACCCTTGAGCACATAACTCGGCTCCAGGCTTGCGCTCGTGCACGCGCTGCCCGAGCTCATCGCGATGTCCTTGCACGCCATCATGAGGCTCTCGCCCTCGACGAAGCCGAAGGAGATGTTCGTCATGTGCGCCAGACGCTTCTGTTCGTGCCCGTTGACCTGCGTCGTGTCGAGCCGACCCGTGATGGCGGTCTCGATCTTGTCCCGCAGCTTGAGCAGACGCTCGCGCTCGGAATCCATCTCCTTGAGCGCGATCTCGGCCGCTGCCCCGAGGCCCACGATGCCCGTGACGTTCAATGTGCCCGAGCGGTACCCGCGCTCCTGGCCGCCGCCCTCGATGATCGGCACCAGCCGCACGCGCGGCCGGCGGCGACGCACGTACAGCGCGCCCACGCCCTTGGGGCCGTACATCTTGTGACCGCTCATCGACAGCAGGTCGATGTTGTCCGTGTTCACGTCCGTCGGCATTTTCCCGACCCACTGTGTCGCGTCCGTGTGGAAGATGATGCCCTTGTCGTGGCAGAGCTCGCCGATCTGCGGGATCTCGTTGATCGTGCCGATCTCGTTGTTCGCCCACATCAGTGTCACGAGAACCGTGTCCTCGCGGAGCGCGCCCTCGACCATCTCGCGTGTGAAGATGCCGTCGGGTCCGGGCTCGAGGTACGTCACCTCGAAGCCTTCCTTCTCGAGACGCTTGCACGGATCGAGCACAGCCTTGTGCTCGATGTTGCCCGTGATGACGTGGCCCCGGCACTTGCCCGAGCCTGCGGGAGCAACCTCGTACATCTCGGCTGCGCCCTTGATCGCAAGGTTGTTCGACTCCGTCGAGCCCGATGTGAAGATGATCTCTTTGCGGTCGGCGCCGATCAGATCCGCGACCTGCCGCCGAGCCTTGTCCACCGCCTCCTCGGCCTTCCAGCCGAACGAGTGGTTCCGGCTGCCCGGGTTGCCGAACGTCTCCGTGAAGTAGGGCAACATCGCCTCGACCACGCGCGGATCGCAAGGCGTCGTCGCTGCGTGATCCATGTAAATCGGAAACTTCAAACTCATGACCATCAACTCCAGACGGAGACGCGCCCAATCCGCATTGAGCACCTCCGAGTATTCTTTGTTAGAACCGTTCTATGTTAGGGGGCAAGAGGGGGCCCGATCAATGCCAATCTTCAGCCCAGTCTTTCAAACCAGTTTTTTAAACCAGTCTTCCAAACCGGTACATCAAACTACCTCTTCAATGCGGGACGGGCGTTTCAGTCCTCGTCCGGGCGGACGTACCGCATCCGGATCTGGTTGCCCTTCTCGTTGTGGCTCACCTCGGTCATATACGCCCGCATCAGCAGCAGACCCCGCCC
>CAXBOF010000225.1:0-4683 GCA_963977205.1 uncultured Phycisphaera sp.
GACATTGGAGCCGACCCGACTCGAATTGGCCGAGAGTCTGGAGCAATTGCGGTTTCTGGGGCATGGCTACGCGATAGCGGTGGCTCGGGTTGAGGCGTCTCATCCCGGCATTGACACGCCCGAGCAATACGCCGAATTCGTGAAACGCTGGGCTGCAAGGTGACAGCGCAAGCGGGGAGTGGTACACTCGGACATGCCCACCCTTCGAGGCGACACGATCCCTGAACTCCGTGTTCTCGCGCAAAAGCCTTCCCACCGAAAGTCAGAATCACCCGAAACCGCGGCACCCAAGCGCACGCTGGCCTCGACGGCTGACGAGAGCGTGTCGACCGAGTTCTACTCGCCGATTCCTGAGGGCTACGTCAAAGGCAAAACGAAGTACGTCGTTGTCATCGGCACGGTAATGAGCGGTCTTGGCAAGGGCATCTTCTCTTCGAGCGTTGCCAAGGTGCTCAAAGACAAGGGACTCAAGGTCGCGCCGATCAAACTCGAGGGCTACCTCAACGTCGATGCGGGCACGCTCAACCCGTACCGCCACGGCGAGGTCTTTGTGCTCGACGACGGCACCGAGTGCGACATGGATCTTGGCACCTACGAGCGTGTGCTCGATCAGAACATGACGGCTCAGAACTACACGACCTCGGGCAAACTCTTCTCGGAGATTCTGCTCCGCGAGCGGCGGGGCAATTACCTGGGCCGCGATGTTCAGATGATCCCGCACGTCACGGGCGAGGTGAAACGTCGACTCCGCGAATTGGCGCTCACGGGCGACGACGGCAAGCCGGTGGACGTGGTCTTCGTTGAGGTCGGCGGCACCGCGGGCGATTACGAGAACGGCTTCTACATCGAAGCGCTCCGCGAGTTGGCCTTCGAGGAAGGCCCGGGATCGACGTGTTTCGTGACGCTGACGTATGTGATCGAACCCAAGGCGCTGGGTGAGCAAAAATCCAAGGCGGCCCAGCTTGGCATCAAGCGGCTGATGGAAACGGGCATCCAGCCGCACATCATCGTGCCGAGCTGGCAATCCTGTCTCCGATGTTGTTCGCCAGAAGATCGCGATGTTCAGCAACGTGCCGCTGAACCGCGTGATGAGCATGCACGACCGTTCGAGTGTGTACACGATCCCCGACGAAATGCGGGCCGAGGGGATCGACCGCGAGATCCTGTCCATCCTTGATCTGCACAACCGCGTGAACCAGTCGCACGAGGACCGTGCCCGGCAGAACTGGACGCGGTTCATCGTCGGCCTGACCAAGACCAACCGCAAGCCGGTCACGATCGGAATCCTCGGCAAGTACACCGAGGTCCGCGACGCGTACGCCTCGATCGACAAAGCGCTCGAGCACTGCAGCAGCCATCTCGATGCGGAGATCACGCAGCACTGGCTCGAAGTTGCGGATCTGACCTCGCCCGAGCGGGCCGCGTCCTCGCTTGCCAATCTCGATGGCGTGATCGTGCCGGGCGGCTTTGGGATGCGGGGCGTCGAGGGCAAGATCAACGCGGTCAGGCATTGTCGCGAGAACGGTTTGCCGTACCTTGGGATCTGTCTCGGGTTCCAGGTCGCGGTTATCGAGTATGCCAGGAACGTGCTCGGGATCGAGGATGCGCACAGCTCGGAGTTCTCGCCCAGTTGTACCGCGGTCATCAGCGAACTGCCCGAGCAGAAGAAGATCGAGGGCCTTGGCGGATCGATGCGTCTTGGCGCACAGGATGTCGCGATCGAGCCGGGCTCATTGGCGCATCACCTCTACGGCAGCACAACGATCCGAGAGCGGTTCCGTCACCGCTACGAAGTGGACCCGGCCAATATCGATCGATTGACCGAGGCCGGTCTTGAGTTCAGCGGGCATCACCCCGAGTTCTCGATCATGCAGATCCTCGAACTCCCGCGTGAACGGCCCGAGGGCGACGACCGCCCGACGCACCCGTACTTCATCGGGATGCAGTACCACCCTGAGCTGACGAGCAGGCCTTTGCGACCCCAGCCCACATTCATGGGACTGATCGCGGCCTCGCTTGCGATACGTCACGGCGAGGCTTCGCTTGGAGCCAATGCGCGATGGCTCCGCCCTGTCGGGTCCAACAGCACTCAGCCGGCCTGAATCGCTCTGGACGCGTGGAGCAGAATCAGAGCCGAGTACGCATCGGGACGCCCCGTGCCGACGACCGAGTTGTGCACGAGCGTCTGGGCGTAGAGATCAAACTCGAAATTCCCGGTTTCCTCAGCGAGTCTGGCAAAGACGTGGGCGGCCCACGGGTGGTTGGTCGCGTTGTCGGGCTGGATGTTTTCGAGAAGCCAGTGGGCCGAGACTCGGGCGGCTTGCTGCCAGCCCGTGCCGAGTGACCAGGCCGCATGCACGCAGGCGAGCTCTGTTTCCGTCCAGACCTCGATCGCGCCGGTTTCGTACGAGCCGGTGAGCGGGCCGGTCCTCTGCGCAGGAGCAGGTGGCGATTCGATCAGCCCTGCCAGTGCAGACCAGAGGGTTTCGTCCAGTGATTTTGGCTGACGATCAGGCGGCGAGAGCTTGACGCCCAGTGTGGCGGCCAGCAATCGGGCGATGGTCAGGTTCTTGATCTGCTCGCCCGCGATGGCAGCGATCTGCTCGGGCTCATCGTTTCCGAGCGTGGCCATCGCTGCATGGTGGAGCCGGTGTGTCCAGTTCTGGCGTGTGTCGGGCATTGGGTCAGGATAGCTGGGCCGGCCCTGTTGACTCTGGGCCTTGACGCGTGACCCTTGGTGTGATGCTGAGCGTTGTCACACAGACCGAGCTCGACGGATTTCTGGATGGTCGTTCCTGCGTGCTGGTGCCCACGATGGGTTACCTGCACGACGGGCATCTCTCTTTGGTTCGTAAGGCTCGTTTGTACAGCCAGCAGCACGATGTGCCGAGCGTGGCGACGATCTTTGTAAACCCAGCCCAGTTCAATGACCCGAGCGATCTGGCCAAGTACCCGCGGGATCTCGAACGGGACAAGGCGTTCCTCGAGGCCGAGGGGCTCGATGCGGTGTACATCCCCGCGGTAGACGAGGTCTACCCGCCAGGCCGGGATTGGTCGGTTCCCATCCCGGAAGTGGCTCGTTTGCCGGGACTGGAAGATCGGTTCCGTCCGGGGCACTTTGAGGGTGTGTGCAAGGTGCTTGCGCGGTTGTTTGAGATGTGCAGCGCCAGCGCTGCGGTCTTTGGGGAGAAGGACTGGCAGCAGCTCCAGGTGGCACGGGCGCTCGTGCGTGAGCTTGGGCTGCCTGTCCTGATCATCCCGGGCGAGACGGTGCGCGAGGCGGATGGACTGGCGATGAGCAGCCGGAACGTGCACCTGGACAAAGAGGAACATGCTCGGGCGCTTGCGATCAGCCGGGCTATCCGCGCGGGTGGGCAGGAGCTGGATTGGCAGAAGGCCGAGCGGGTGATGCGCGAGATATTGACTGCCGCAGGCATGGAAGTCGATTACGCGGTCGTGCGCGAAGCGGGGGGGCTGGTGCAGAATCCGGACGAGGCCCCGGCCGGGCCGTTCCGCTGCATTATTACCGCGCGTGCGGCCGGTGTTCGCCTGCTGGACAACGGCCCCTGGCCCGGCCCGGTGATGGATTCCGAAGCTACCCGGGCGTAGGTTCATGCATCCCAAGGAGGTATGCGTTGGAACTCAAGAAAACCCCTCTCTATCAGTGGCACGTCGATCACGGCGGCAAGATGGTCGATTTCGCCGGTTGGTCGCTGCCGATGTCCTACTCGGGCATCACCGACGAGCACAACCAGGTCCGCAGCTCCGGTGGGGTCTTTGACGTTTCACACATGGGTCGTCTGAAGCTCAAAGGGCGTCACGCAAGGCGTCTGCTCGAGCGGGCGTGCTCTCGCCGGATCTCCGACATGGACAACGGCCAGTGCCGGTACACACTCGTCTTGAATGAGAACGGCGGCATCCGCGACGATGTCCTCGTCTACCGGTTCGATGCCGACGAGTTCATGATGGTCGTCAACGCGAGCAACCGCGAGAAGATCGTTTCGCACTTGAATGACCTCAAGGCCGCTGGTGAGTTCAACGTCAAGATCGATGACCAGACCGAGTCCACCGCGATGATCGCGATCCAGGGCCCCAACGTCATGGAGCTTGCTTCGAAGGTGTCCAGCGAGGTGCCGACGCTCAAGCGGTACCGATTCGTGATGAAGAACCTGATCGTTATCAAGCTCATCGTGAGCCGCACGGGTTACACGGGCGAGAACGGCGTCGAGGTGATTCTCCCCGCTGCAGCAACGGGCATGGCGCTCAAGATGCTCATGAAGGACATCGACATGAGCGCAGCCGAGGCGTTCATGAAGCCCGCGGGTCTTGGCGCGCGCGACACGCTGCGCCTCGAGGCGGGCATGCCCCTGTACGGGCACGAGCTGACCGAAGAAACCGACGCCCTCTCGACCGGGCTTGGCTTTGCCATCAGCATGGACAAGGACCAGGACGAGAACGGGGAATCGTTCGTCGGGCTTGAGGCTCTTCGCAAAATCGAGGCCGAGGGCGGTCCCAAGCGGAAGCTTGTGGGGCTTGAAATCGACAGCCCGCGCACCGCGCGTCAGGGGATGCCGATCACCAAAGACGGCAGCGAGATCGGCGTCGTCACCAGCGGCTGCAAGAGCCCGACACTGAGCAAATCGATCGCGATGGCATATGTCGATGCTGCGGCGGCAGAAGTGG
>CAXBOF010000226.1:0-4665 GCA_963977205.1 uncultured Phycisphaera sp.
GATGAGTTCGGGCGGGTTGCTTGTTTCGACGGCGTAGGCGCGGAGCGCCTCGATCACGCGGCGGGCGGCCTTGGCATCCTCGCTGAGGCTCGTGCTGTGCTGGGCGCTGACGAGCCCGATGGCTTCTTTCAGGAGCAGAAGCTGCTGGTTGTTAGGTGCCTGGGCCAGGCCGTTCTCGCAGGCGGCTTTGGCCTCGTCGACTTTGCCGAGGCGTGCCAGGACACCGGCCTGCGCGGTGAAGAGGTCAGCGTCTTTGTTTGTGCGGACGGCCTCGGCGAGCACGGCGGCGGCGTCCTGCTGGCGGCCGGTCGATTCCATAAGTGTCGCTTCGGCGAGGACGAATTCAGTGCTTGGCTCGGGCTTGCGGTTTTTCTCGAGCAGGAGGTAGGCGTCGCGGGTCCGGTCCGCTTCGACCAGTGTGAGGGCGGCTCCGGCGAGGACCTCGCCCGGGACGCTAGGGAGCGCCATGAGCGCATCGAGTCTTCGGTTCGTAGCCGAGGTTTCGCCGAGCTTGCCCGAGAGGGCGGCTGCGATGATCAGGTCGCGCGGGTTGCTCGAATTGGCGAGCTTGTCGGCGTCGGCGCGGGCCGGCTCGTAGAGGCCCAGGCGGATCATGGCGGCCACGCGTTCGCGGCGGATCTGATCGCTGACGGGCTCGTACTGCGTGAGCGCCAGCGCGCGTCGGCGGGCGTTGTCGATCTCGCCCATGCTCTGGCGGATCGAGATCAGCCGGAGCACGAGGGCCGGGCTGTCGATGCCCGCGTCGATGGCGCGTTCGAGGTGGTCGGCGGCTGCGCGTGCATCGCCCAGGATCGACATCGCGTCGGCCAGCACGAGCTGCGAGACCGGGTCGGTGTCGTCGGATTGGTTTTCGTTGCTGAGAAGGTTCACGACGGCTGCGGCGCTCTGCTCGGTGGGATCGAAGACGAGCATCCGGCGAGCTTCGTGCAGGCGCCACCCGGTCGAATCGTCGCCGGTGATCGAGCGGAGGCGTGAGACGGCGTCGGAGATGAGCTGGCGATCCGACCAGGCCGACTGCGATTCGAGGACGAGTGTCTGCACCGAGGCGTTTTCCGGATTCGCGCTGGCGAGCGCGGTGATGGCCTGGGTGGCCCGGCTGTCGGCGATCCGGTCGAGATAGGCTGCCCGCGCCATTTCCATCTGCAGGGCCAGGCCTTCGGGCATGCTCTTGGCCTGCTCGAGCTTGCTGTCCATGAGCGCCAGGCCCTGTTCGGATTGGCCCTCGTCGGCCAGCGCGGTGGCGCGTTCGAGGATGATGAACGGGTCGATCCGTTCGGATCTGTCAACCATAGCGAACAGCTCGCCCGCCCGGGGCAGGCCGGCGGCTTGCATGGTCTGGGCGAGCGACATCAAGGAACGCAGGTCGAGACGGTTGACCTCTGTGTCCACGATCCGGTCGATGGTCGCGTCGAGGTTGGGCCTGTCGCCCATGGCGACCAGCAGGCGCGCCAGCGGGATGGTGACGGGCGTTGTTTCGGTCGCGTCTTCTTCCATCGCTCTTGCCAGGCGGACGGCGCCGCGGATTTCCTCGGGCCTAGAAACGCCGATGGAGGTCATCTCGGCGACACAGAGGATGTGCGCCAGCAGGAGCGCGCCGTTGCTCTGGTCGAATTCGAGTCCCTGCCGGACAACCGCGTCGGCCTCGACGGGTCGGCCGCGAGCGAGCAGCGATTCCACGTGCGCCAGGCGGACGGTCGTGAACTCGGGTGTTCTGCGGAGGACGTCCTGGCGTTCGATGGCGGCGTCTTTCCACGCGCCGATGCGGTCCATGGAATCGGCGAGCAGGGCGCCGGCGAGCGGGTCTTCGCGCCGGATGTTCAGGGCCGCCGAGAACGCGGCACGGGCCGAGAGGGGGTCGCGGTTTTTGAATGCGGTGAAGCCCTCGCGCATGACCTCGTGGTAGCTGGTGCTGAATTCAGATTCAGAGAGGATCTGTGTGTAGCGATCTTCTGGGATTTCGAGGCCGCAGGCGAGCGCCCACGGGAGGAGGTCGGCCGAGGCGGCGCCGGGTGTTTGGAGCGCACGCTGAGCGATTTCTGTGGCGCGTTCCACTTGGCCTCGCATGAATTGGCGCTGGACGCCCAGGACGCTCACGATGCGGAGCATGTCGGGTTTGTCGGCGTGGCGGGCGAGCAGCTCGTCGCCGGCCTCGCGCATGCCCAGCAGGTCGAAGGATCGCATCATCTCGCCGAGCGTTCGGGCGTCGAGGTCGGCGCCGGTCATGGTGGCGGCGATCTCACGCGCGGCGTTGAGATCGCCCATCAGGGCTGTGGCGTGGATGCGGAGCACCGTGAACCGCGCATCGTTGGGGTGCTCTTTGCCGAGTTTTTCGACGTACTCGGCCATTTTGATGCGGCCGATTGTGGGCTCTTCGGTGCCCAGGATCGCGAACACAAGGCGGTGCCCTTCGGGATCGTCTGGGGTGATCGCTGTGAGCTGGTAGGCGGCCTCGAGTGCCTCGTCTCGCCGACCGAGAGCGACGAGCGATTTGGCCTTGGCGTCGAGCGCGATTGTGTTTTGCGGGTCGAGTTCGAGGAGTTTGGAAGCGGCATCGAGGCGTTCGGTTTGCTGGTTGAGCAGGCCGTGGATTTCGACGAGCAGTTCGAGCGGCTCGGTGCGCGTGGGCGCCAGGTCGACGGCCCGCTTGGCAAAGAGCACGGCCGAGCGCAGGCCCTCGCTGCCCTGTGAGGGCAGGCGCATGCTGGCATCGGCGAGCTTGTAGGCCACGTCGGGGTCGTCGTTGCGCGTGGCGTGGTAGTAGCCGAGTTTCTCGGCGGCCAGCGCGAGCTTGCCGTCGTCGTAGGCGGCCAGCCCCTGCTCGCGGCTTTCCTGAAGCGTGCGAGCCTTGACACGGTTGCGCATCATGCTCAGCCCAACGCCCAGCACAAGCACCACTGCAAGGAGTGTGCCCAGGATGGCGAGTCGTTTGATGATGCGTTTGTTTTTCTTGCTCATTGGTGTCGGTCCGTGACAGGTTTGATTTTTGTGGCGGAATGCGAAAGGGCGCGGCTCTTGCTTAGGAGCGGAGGATGATTTTCTTGACGGTTTCGATCATGATCCAGATGTCGAGCCGCCACGAGTTATTCTGGACATATTCGAGGTCGTAGCGGATCCATTCCTGGAAATCGGTCAGGGGCTTGCGCTGGCTTTTGACCTGCCAGAGGCCGGTGATTCCGGGACGGACGCTCAGGCGTGCTTCGCGCCAGGAGGGGCAGTACTGGTTCTCGGTGTCGGGGCTCGGCCTTGGGCCGACGATCGACATGTGCCCGACGAGTACGTTGAAGAACTGGGGGAGCTCGTCGATCTTGTACTTGCGGATGAACTTGCCGATGCGCAGGAGGCGGGGGTCGTTGTCCATGTGGAACTGCGGCCCGTCGGATTTGTTCTGCGCCTGGAGCTGTTTTTTGATTTCCTCGGCGTCGCGGCGCATGGAGCGGAACTTGAGGCAGGGGAATGACCGGCCGCCGAAGCGCTGGCGGTAGTGCTTGAAGAAGAACGGGCGGCCGTCGTCGATGTAGATGGCTGCCATGATGATCGGGTAGAGCGGGAGTGTGACGAGGATCGCCATGAGCGCGACGACGATGTCGAAGGTGCGTTTGGTGAGCGGGCGGAGCGGGCGTTTGCGCACCGTCGGGATCAGCCGCCAGGCCGAGTGCGTGACGGCGTACCAGTCGATCTCGCTGCGGACCATTTCCTGATTGGGCAGGTCCGGGATGATGGCGGGCCCGACGACGGTTTCGCCCGATTTGAGCTCGTGCCCGGCGCCGAGCCAGACCGGTCCGATGATGCGGGCGTTCGGACCGATTCGTTCCAGATCTTGGCGTAGGAGATGCTGGGAGTGATCCAGAGCTGGGCCGAGTGGATCTGTCTGGCGTTGTAGCTGCGCACGAATTTGATGAACTTGCCGCTGGAGTCATCGCGGACGGACTCGTGGTAGGGCGAGCTTTCGGTCTCGACGAGTCGAACGCGGATGGCTCTTGGGTGCATCCACGACATGATGCGGAGCAGCCGACGGACGCCGAAGCCGACGAGCTTGTCTTCGTCGAGAAGGACGTAGAGCTCCGGCCCGTCGGGGTCGGGCTTTGGGCCGCCCGGGCGGATGATCTGAAAGCCCCGGCTGGCCCAGTAGCGGTCGTGGATTTCGGTGAGCGTCAGACCCCAGACCGGCGTCGCGGCGTCCGGGCAGGACCCCTGCATCACGCGCGGTTCTTGGCGAAGTACTGAACTCACGTCCCCGTCTCGTCCTCGGCCTCGTCGAGCGATCCGACGCGGTCGGCCTTGGGCGGCGGGATGCTGCCCACGATCGAACGGTCCATGTCCAGCGAATGCTCGCCGGTCTTGCGGGGCATCTGGTGCATGCTGGGCGCTCCGACTGATGCGGCGCTCAGGCTGCGGCGGAGGTCTTCCGGGTCGGCGCGGTTGAAGACGAGCCCCGAGCTGCGAACGCCGAGGCGCTCAAGCCGGGAGACCGCGGCCTGAACGACCACGTCGGCTTGCCCGCGGGCGACAACGAGCAGCACCTGATCGGCGGCGGCGGTGACGATGCCGGCTTCGAGGCTGCCCAGCACCGGGCCCGTGTCCATGAGGATCACGTCGAAGCGCTCGCGGAGCCAGTCGATGACCTGGAGGATGGGTCGGCTTGCG
>CAXBOF010000227.1:0-4662 GCA_963977205.1 uncultured Phycisphaera sp.
CACGGGCACACCGTGACACGCCACGGCTCAGCCGAGGGCGAGCCCTGCGACTACCCAGAGGCAGCCTTCCGAGTCGGCACCGACGTTGCATCCGGGCAATCCGAGCGCGGCATCCTGGTCTGCGGCACGGGCATCGGCATGTCGATCGCTGCCAACAAAGTCCACGGCGTCCGGGCCGCGGTCGTCCACGACGAGCTGACCGCCCACCTCGCCCGCGGCCACAACGACGCCAACGTGCTCTGTCTCTCGGCCGACCTGCTCGGTGAGCGGGCGATCGAGAAGATCGTCAACGTCTTCCTGCGAGACGAATTCGAGGGCGGCCGTCACGCCCGGCGGGTCGCCAAGATCAAGGCGATCGAGATCGGGGCCGAGCCCGCCAGCGTCACGGAGTGACCGAGCCCTGAGCACTGACCGGGTAGACCATCGTCGCCCCGTCCGTCCCCACCACTACCGCGCCGTCGAGCAGCACGAGCGCATCGGGCGCGTGCAAGAGGTGCAGGTCCGCCCGGCTTCGGATCTGCCCCGTCGCCGAGTCGAGCATCCAGAGACGGTAGATCTCGCCCTCCTCGGGATGGATGCGCCCTTCGGTCTGGAGCATGGCGTAGACCCCATCGCCCGCAACGGGCGGCAGAACCGGAGTCAAACCCGAGGTCGCGTCGCCGCCGATGAGTGAGCCTTCCTGATCGAAGACGATCAGCCCGTGGTCCGTGGCGAAGGCGGTCTCGCCGCCGGCGCCCTCGCGCGCTTCGATGCGCACCGAGCCGCCGACGCGCCCAAGATCTTCGAGCGGCGCATCTCTGAGTGAGCCCGTCTGTGTGTCGATCTGCCAGATCTGGCGATCGGGACCGAGCACGACGACGCGGCTGCGCATGAGCCACGCGTCGCCGCTGAGGCGCACGGCTGGATCGTCAACAAGCCACTGGATCGCGCCGGTGGTCGGCTCGATGGCGATCACACCCCGGTCGAGCCCGACGATCACCCTGCGGCCCGGATCGATGCGCACCCAGCGGAGCAGGCTCGCCAGTTCGTCGTTGACCTGCAGCGTCTGGCGCGTGCGGACGTCGTACACCGCCAGCATCGGCACCACGCCCGGGTTCTCGCCCGCCTTGACATCCGCGGGGCGTTCGCCGGCCACCGCCAGTATGCCGCCCGAGAGAGCCGCCTCGTACACCACGGGCACGTCGAGCAACTGCGTCCAGACCGCCTCGCCCGTCGCGCGATCAAAGACCGCCACCCGCCCCGTGCGCTCGATCATCGCGATGAAGCGGTCGTCGAACACGACCATGAGGTCGCTCAGTCGGCACGGGCCGTCCAGCGGCGTCTCGACCATGCCCGTCCGCCGACGCTCGGGCTCTTCATCGAAAAGCTCGCCGAACTCGGCCGACTGCCAGCGGGTGCGCCCGGTGACAGTGTCGATGAGTTCAAGGCTCGCAGTCTCGGCCTTGCCCCAGAGCAGCATCGCGAAGGCCGGCTCGAGCCTGACGAGCGTCGGCTCATTTCCAGCAGAAGCCGCACGCGACCAGATGGGCCGCAGCCCGCCCGGCGCCTCGGCCAGCACCTCGTCGGCATCGAACGCGAGTTGCTCGGTCGGCTCGCTGTTCATCCCAAAGAGCGTCATCTGCCCGAGCGAACGCGAATACAGCACAAGATGATTTGTCGCCACGAGCCCCGATGTACTCAGGGGCCGCACGAGATCCCAACCAACCAGTGACTGCTCAAGCTCTGTCGGCGAGCCGTTGACCCGCGGCAGGCGCGCCAGCGTCGCCAATCGGCCCGCGAATTGTTCGGCCAGCTGCTCGCTCTCCAGCGGCGAACCCATACTCGTCAGCGTAAGCGAGGGGCGCTGTTCACGCAGACGTTGGAGCGTCTGGCTGGCGGCGAAGAGCCGGTCGTGCTCGGCAAGTGACACGATCAGTCGGCCGGCAACCTCACCTGCGATCGCGTCGCTGGGCCAGCGGCGATCGTTCTGGGTCTCCATGGACGACAACGCGCGCTCAAGGGCCGCGATGGAGCGGTCGGTGCGCCCCTCGGCAAGATACAGATCGCTTGCGGTCAGCAGCGCCTCGGATGCGATGCGGGCCACCGGGTATCGGCTGGCCAGCTGCTCGATCGCTTGTGGATCGGGCGCTGCGCCCTCGGCGGTCAGCGTTTTGAACGTTGCCGCCGCCTGCTCATCGAATGTGCTGTACGCGCGCGGGTATTGGTGAACCAGTGCGCGGACCGCAGCGGTCGCGGCCAGCTGCGCCCGCTGGCGGCGGCGACCCAGAATGTGCTGGGCGCTAGCCAGCTCGTCATCGAGCAGGATCGCCTGGTACGCCTGAGCCGCATCGGTCCATTTCTTCTGCAGTTCGCCGAGCCGACCCAGCTCCATGAGCGATCCGACACGCTGCGTCGGCGTCGTCGCGGCCCGCCCGAGCAGGTCGACCATCCTGGCCCGCAGATCGAGCGAGAGTTCCTGAGCCGGCGCGAGCGTCGTGGTGCTGGCAATGTCGGCCGTCAGCATCGCCATGAGCGAGTCGTAGAGACGCCGACGCGCCTGGCTTGCTTTCTCCGAGCCGCCCAGACGTTCGATCGCGCCGAGTGCCTTATCCGCCGCGCCCGGGATCAGCGTCAGTGCGCCGGCCCGGTACGCCAGCTCCGCGTATGTCAGCGCCAGGTCCGGGTCATCGGGCGAGACCGACATGCGCTCACGCAGCGAGGTCTCGGCTGTCGCCCACGGCAGGTATGTGTGCACGAACGCGTTGTCGACGATGACAAGCTGATCGCCCACGCCGACGGGCGCGCCCGGGTAATCCAGCGAGATCCGGCGGAACAACTCGCCGGGCTTTGCCGGATCGACCAGCATGACGCCCGTGTGGGCCGGGATCATCAGTTCGCCACCCGCCAGACGCACACGGCCCGGCGCGCGCTCGGCGGCCGAGACAATCAGCCGCACTGGCTCGTCCGTGAGAATGCCTTCTGCCGACACGACCGTGATCTCGGAGCCCACACACACTACACGTCCGGCATAGGTGAGCAGGTACTCGGGCCAGCCGAGCATCGAGGCCGCCCGCTCGCCGATGAACTCGCCCGTCATCGCATCAAAGACCTGCACCGCGAGCTGATCGGGTGTCAGCGCGATCAAACGCCCGCCGACGACAATCGGCGCCGGCTGCTCCCAGTCATCCCGTGTGCGCTCGTTGAACGCGTCCTTGACCGTGACTTTGCGTAACCAGATCGGCCTGCCCGTGTGCGCCTCGATCGCCGAAACAATCCCGATCGGGTCGGTGCGGTAGACGATGCCCTCTCGCTCGGTGATCAGGTGCGCGGTGTGCTCCATCCGCTGGCTCGGCGCCACGCCCGCGGTGCCTATGAGCGTGCTCCACTGCAACTCGCCCGTGTACAGATCGATCCCCGCCAGGTACGCGCTCATCACCCTTCGCAGCGGCGAGAACTGAAAGACGCCCGTCACGAGCGTGCCCTCGACAATCACCGGCGGACCGCTGAACACCGCGTCCGTCCAATCGGGGCGCAGCCGCGAAGGCAGCTGACTCCAGATCTCCTCGCCCGATTCGAGCGAGACCGCGTGCATCTGAGGCGTGTTGGTCTCGGAGCGTTCCTCTTCAGCGACAATCACACCGACCGCCACGCCGCCGGCCGCTGCGACGATTGTCGAATCACGGATCTCGTTCTCGCCGCGACGGCGCTGGAAACGATTGGGCACCTCGATCGAGCCGCGCAGCGAGCTCGGATCGGGCTCGTACTGCCAGAGCCTTTCGAGTGTGAGGCGGTCCCAAGCCGTCAGCCTGTTGCCGTCGTTGAGCAGCACGAGGTCGCCCGCCAGAATGGGCAGTGTCCAAGGCCGCGGGTCGCCGCTGGTCAGGCGCTGCCCGCGGATGAGCGAGGTATCGGCCAGCGAGATAGGCCCGGCGATCGGCGAAGAACGCAGGGGCCTAGCGAGCAATTCACCCGGCGTGAACGCGGGTCCCTGCTCCGTGAGCCCGATGCTTTTGAGCCCGGCCGACGGCGGCACATCGATCGGCCGCATCGCTTCGGGAGTGATCTCGCCAGCGATACCCGCCCGCTCGGCAAACGCCAGCGCCAGTCTGCGAGCGCTGTCGCCCTCTGCGTAGGGCGTGATGCGGATCAAGAGCCGCGCGCTCCGGGCCGCAAGCTCCGCATCATCCGCGATGTCCGGGTGGTCGGCGAGGCTTGCCATCGTGCGGACCGCGGCATGGAAACTTGCCGACTCGAACCGCCGCTCGGCCAGAAGCAAAGCCGCAAGCGCACCCGAGCGCGTCATGAAGTACGAACGCTCGACTTGCTCGATGCGCCCCTCTTCGAGCAGCTTGCGGGCGCGGGGCTCCTGCGTCAGGCGGTAGCGCTCGAGCAGCGCCGGCGACGCCACGAGTACCGCGTGCATCCGGCCGCGAACACTCTGGTACAGATCCGGGTCCCCAGCCTGGGCGACGAGCCTGTCTGGCTCTTCATCGAGCAGCTTCTGAATATTGCTCGCTGCCTCGGCGACATTCTCCTGCGCCAGCAGCCTGGGCAGCTGCGCGAGCACCTCCTCGGCTGTCGGCGAATCGTCCACATAGACGGGCAGGACCTCCTGGGCCGCTATCGGACCGACCACGACACACAGCACCAACGCCCGAAAAGCAATTCCAATACGGACCATGA
>CAXBOF010000228.1:0-4654 GCA_963977205.1 uncultured Phycisphaera sp.
TCAGACGGGACCGATCCCAAACCAAGAGTGATCGACTTCGGAATCGCAAAGCCGCTCAAACCGTTGGAATCATCCGATCGGCACATCACGCAGCAGAACGACCTCGTCGGCACTGTGGCCTACATGAGCCCCGAACAGCTCAGGATGACGGATGAAGAGCCGGATACGCGCTCTGATATTTACGCGATCGGGGTCGTCCTGTACGAACTGCTTACGGGCATGTTGCCCTACCACGGTACCGACGAGGTGATTGGCGCGTATGAGCTTCAGAAGCGGATCGAAAACAACGAGCTCATGCCCATGCTCGCAAGCGCAAGCAAGGTACGCGAGACTCTCAGCGCTGACCAGAGGCCGACATCCGCGGCCTGGCTGTGCAGAGATGCAACGAGAGAGCTCGAATGGATCGTCATGAAGTGCATCGAGGCAGATCCCGAACGCCGATACGCGACATGCAACGAGCTCTCGATGGATCTGATCGCATACATCAGGCAAGAGCCGCTTATGGCGGGTCCAAGGACGCGACGTTACTGGCTCAGGAAGTTCATATCTCGCAACAAGGGGATCTCCGCGATGGCGGGAGCCATTGTTGTGATTCTTATTGCGTCCGTTCTGTTCTCTCAATTCGAGCGAGCCAAGGCCGTGCGATCTGAGCGATCCACTGAGAAGGTCGCGGAGTTCCAGGCGAACAGGCTCTCGAAACTCAATACCGCTTCGTTCGGTCATCAGATCAAAGAGCAGCTCATCCGACACTTTCATGAACTCGCTTCACAAAGCAGTCCCGACGATAACTCGCTACAGCTGAGAGGTGACGGTATCGAGTCCGCTTTAGCCACTGTCAGCTATCCAGACATCGCGATGGCCGTAATCCAGGAATGCATCTTCAACCCGACGATCGAGGAAATCGATGCCACATTCTCTGACGACCCTGGGATGCGAGGACGCCTCATGGGCATCGTCGCTACAGCGCAAGAGGAGGCGGGGCTCATCGAGGAATCGATCGAGGCCCACAGAGAGGCGTACGAGGCGAGCCATATGGCCCACGGCAGAGTTGACACAAGGACAGCAGCGGCGTTACGCGAGTATGGGAACGTGCTTCGGGCAGCGGGTCGAATCGATGAAGCCTTACCGATGGTGGAGGATGCGCTCAAAACGCACCGAGTACTGCACGGATTGCTGCACTTCGAAACCATTGAGTCGATAAATGACTTTGCGGTGATGCTCGATGACTCCGGCAGGTTCGATGAAGCGGAGGGTCTGTTCCTCGATGCGCTCGAATTCAGCACACGCAAATTCGGGGGGATCGATGAACTAACCGCCAGGATCCACGGGAACTACGGCGGTGTTCTGGTCTACAGAGGCAGGTTCGAGGAAGCCGAGCATCAACAACGCACAGCGCTCGATATCTTCAGACAGATCAGGGGCGATCATCACCTCGACACGATTTTGACGCTGAACAATCTCGGAAACGCGCTCTTTGTACAAGAACGATACGAGGAAGCCAAAGAGTATGTGCTCGAAGCTCTAGATCTAAGCCGGGCAACAGTGGGTACTCAACACTCGGTAACTCTGCTGATCGTATCGAACGCAGCCGCCTTGCAAAGCAATACCGGCAATCTCGATGCCGCGTTAAAGCTGAGCACGGAAGCGATTGAAATCCGCGAATCTCTCTTGGGGCCTTACCATCAGAACACGCTCGTCTCCATGCACAACCACGCGAACTACATCCGTGAGAGCGGACTGATCGACGAGGCTCGCGCTCTAGGCGAGAGTGTTGTCGAGAGAGCGGCGGTGTCGTTTGGGCCCCGCGCTTACCAACGAGGTCAATTCATGACCGGCCTCGCAACCACGATGAAAGCACAGGGAGATTTCGAGGCAGCTGAGAAGACGTATCTCGATGCTCATGACATCTTGCTGGAGTCGTTTGGGGCAGAAGATCTTCGTGTTCTGCGAAACAGCGAACACCTCGAGGAGTTGCACCGTTTGCGGGCTGCTACGCAGCAGACCCCTACCCCTTAGGTGTTTCTGTGTCGCGGGGTCACAATAACGGATCAAGCCGCAACGGTATTTAGGTTGCGCTCGTGCTCTCTTTGCGGTCGGCAGCGTTGACCAACGCCGCGAGAGCCAAATCAGAATATCTGGTCACCGTCTTGGTAGATACATCCATCAGTTCCGCGGTCAGTTTTCGTGTGAGACCGGCAAAGTGTTCCAAATAGATTACCTCCTGCCACTCGTCCGGAAGCGCGTCGATTTCGTCCCACAAACCGACGTAGAACTCTCGCTCTAGTCCTCGATCAACAAGCCCATGACCAACGTCATCAAGGCCGCCGGTATGGTGATTCCGCCCGATTCCACGAGGTCCAAAGAGACGGTCCCTGGTGTTCAGCAGCTCCCATCGGACGTTCTTGCCGACGGTATAGAAAAAGGCGCGGACGTTTTCGATTTCCAGCTTCTGGACAGCCTGATCGACGCGGATCAAAACGTTCTGGACAAGATCATCTTCGCCCTCCCATCGCTGCACATCAACGGAGAGAGCCTTGGCGAGTTCGCGGACCAGGTGGCGTATTCGCTTCTGTGTGCAGATAACCAGTTCGTTTCTGGCGAATGTCAATCGTTCGCCAGCAAGGATGTCATCGAGCTGCGATTGGATTCTTTCGGTTGTTCGTTCAATTTCACCCATTTGCAAGCTCCTAAACGCGGGCACATCTACCGCGGAAAACATTTCTTACCAACTTCTTTTCCCGGTGTGTCCCTCTGGTGGATCGGTCCTTGATCAGTATAACGGGGGAGCACCCCGTGACACGGTGTCACAGGCCATGAACACAGGTGAAAGGACTTTGAAATGTCGGCACAAAGCAAAGGTCAATCGATTGCAGAGAACGCCTTCCATCAGCAGAAGCAGCTGGATGTGCGTCATGAAAACCACCAGGTGAGGACGGCTGCTGACGCGAGATACAACCAGCTCAAGCAGCAGGCCGGCCAGAAGTAAGTGTGTTGAACATGCGAAATCCCGGTCCGGCTTAGCGGCGGGCCCGGGGTAATCACAAGTCCACCACGAGTTCGCTTAGCCCTGCGTCCTGTAGATGCGAAGGGAAGGCGATCGGTCCGTCTCGAACAGAGGGAAAAACACAATGCCGAAGTACGAAAAGACTGGTCAGGGCACATATGCGACATACCGCAAGAAGCCCGAGTCGAATATTGGCGCGATCATTTTCTGGATTGTCGCGATCATCATCGTTCTGTCCATGATCGGCAAATGCACAGGCAGCTAATCAAAACTATGTCGTCGGGTCTTCTACCACAATCTCTTCCGCTCCGAGGTCCGCTGACGGCTCGGAGCGGGAGGGTCGTGGATTGTTTCACAGATTGAAGTGGACCGTCTCCAAACTTGTCCTGAGGAAAGTGAGGACACTATGGAAAATGTGATCCTGATCGCTGGCCTGCTGATTGCCTTGGCCATGATTTTGCGATTTGCGACGAAGAAAGTTGGGCGTAAAGGTCGCGTTCGTACACCTTCGGGTGCGGTGGTCGCCGGCTATGCCTACGGATCCGCCGCATCACAAAGGCAGCGTGCCACCTTCGGCACGGTCATCGGCGTGAACGTGATCTGCCTGGTCGGTTTCATCATCGCCCTTGTGTTTGCGATGACTGTCAACGACACGCTGGTTCGCCTTGTTTGCAGCATGGGCACCTTGCTATTCACCCCGTGGGTCGCGTGCAAGTTTCTTGAAAGTCAGGATGGAAGCGACTCGTTTACCCCTATGGGTGCATTGGCCTCTTTCTGCATCATGTTCTGGATCTTCGGTTCGATGTGGTACTTGGGTGACGCGATCGAACTCGTGAGGAGCGTGACCAATGGGTGACTACGCTCTCTCGCGCGACGAACTGATCCTGCTCGCCATCGGCGCTTTCGTCGTTGTCGTCATCCCGAGCTGGTGCGCGATCTTCCGAAACCGTCGAGAGGCGAATCGGAGAGGTTACCGGCCGGCCGCACACGGATATCATGCGGGGATAGTCCTCCTGAGCCTTCTTCCGCTCACGGGCGTTCTCTTCGCTTGGTTTCTCGTGTCTGCAGGCCTGCTCGGAATACTGCACGAGCGGCTGCCGGAGAAGCTGATGGGCGGCATGCCCTGGATGCTCTTTCTCTTTGATTTGGGCGCGCTGGTGATGGCTCTGCACATCTGCATGCCCGCCGGATACTTGAAGCACATGCAGGACACGCCCAAGGGTTTGCACACCCCGCTTGACTGGCTGGTCGGGCTCTTACTCACGGTGATCTTCTTCCCCGCGATGATCCTTCAGATCGGCTTTGTGCTTGGCCTGGGGGCTGAGTGATGCGGAGTCGAAAGCGGCAACATCCATTGGGCCATCAAGAAGAGGATGACGCGCTCTTTCACGGGCTCAAACGCGGTATCGTCCGAGGGAGGCCCCCGCTGGCCGCAAGGGAAGCCTTCCCGACCGTCAGCGATCTGATGTCGGGGGAAGATCTCGCTTTCGATATGCGCAACACGGAGGGGAAGATCTTTCTCGGCCTTGTCGCGGGGACCATGAAAGTCGATGAGGGAACGCTCGCGGCGCACGGCGGACATCTCATCGGCGTGCGTGACGACCGGCACTTCATGATCGTGGCTGGCAGCAGGGCGGGGAAGGGGAGGTC
>CAXBOF010000229.1:0-4604 GCA_963977205.1 uncultured Phycisphaera sp.
GCTCGAGGCTCTCGGCGGCACCAACCTCGAAGGCCCCGGCCGGGGCTTCGACGCCGCCGTCAACTTCGCATCCGACGTCATGATCACCACCGAAGCCTGGGGGCTCTACGGCAAACCGGACGGCGAAACCGGCCAGATCGAGTACTACACGGGTGAGACCGTCGGCCGTCGCGCCCTGCCCGGTCAGCGTTTCGGCTCGCTCGAATACGAGGCCCCCGGCACGGCTTCGACACTCTTCCCGCAGTTCCAATTCAGCGCCGTCAACTGGGACACCACGGGCTCGGCCGAGTACGAGCGCGACCCCGGCGCGTACATCCCGTGGTACCGCCATCCCCGCCGAACCAATAAGTACCAGGAGATCGAGGGCGGCGCCTCGATGGCCTTCATGGACGGCAGCGCCCGCGTCGTCAAGGCCGAGGACACCTTCGACACCGACACCGGCGCCAGCTCGCTCAAGGTGCTCTGGAATCCCTTCGACAGCAGGGCCGAGCGCGATATCAGGAACTAACAGAGCGTCCAGAAGTTTCACCCTCGAGTTTAAGACCCAAGAGACGAGACACACTTGAAGCAACGTCCGAACAAGAAGGCCTCCATCCGCGAACTCGCGCTCGAGCTGGGCGTCTCGACCGCGACCGTCTCGCGCGCACTCAACAACAACCCCTCTGTCTCCGAAGAAACCCGCACGCGCGTACTCGAACTGGCCGACCAGACGGGCTACATGCCCCGCGTCGGGCAGCGTTTCCGCAACGTCGTCGGGCTCGCGTACCCGTCCAACCCCGTCACGCCCGAGTTTGGCAGCTTCGAATCCGCGCTGCTCACGGGCGTCATGAAGGGACTCGACGCCGACCGGTACGACCTGGCGCTGATCGATATCCAGCGCGACCGCGCCCAGTCCGAGAGCTACACGCAGTTCTTTCGGCGCAAGGGCGTGCGCGGAGTCATCATCCGCCCGGTCAGCCCCGAGCCAACAATCGCCGAGGCCATCGCCGACGAGGGCTTCCCGTGCGTCATGGTCGCCGACCGATCCGATCACCCCAACATCGGCTTTATCTGCAGCGACTCGGGTCGTGACAGCTTCCGGGCCGTCGACCACCTCGTCCACCTGGGCCACAAACGCATCGCGCTGGTCTGCCACGCTGTGCTCGACTCCGATCACCGCGATCGCGTCGAGGGCTACCGCCGGGCGCTCGAGCAGCACGGCATCGCGCGCGACGAATCGATCGAGCTCTTTCTCCCGGCGAGTATGGAGGGCGGCACGCAGGCCATCGACCGCCTCCTCGCTCATGAGAACCCGCCCACGGCGATCTTTATCACCAACCCCGTCCCCACCGTCGGCGCGCTGCACCGCTGCCTCGAACTGGGCATCCGCGTCCCTGATGATCTCTCGATCGTCGGCTTCGATGATTCCGACGTGCGCTCACGCACCTACCCGAAATTCTCAGCCGTATGCCAGAACGCCGAGCAGTTCGGCTACGACGCCGCCCGCTGGCTCACGCGTCGCCTCGAGGGCACCGAGACCGGCAACATCCGCGTCCACCGCCCGACCACGCTGCAGTTCAACCGCTCGACAGGCCCGGCCCCCGAGCGACCCATCCGACTCGCATCCAACCGCAGCGACGTCATCCGCGTCGAGTTTCCCAAGCGGAAGAAGAAACCCTGACCCATCCGAGAGGAGTTGGGATCTCCCTCGGAATATTTGGTTTGTGCACCATCAAGGAGAGAATAGAGATGAACAAGATCGCAGCATTTACGCTCGCACTCGTCGCGGGCGGCGCATCGGGACAGAACCTGCTCAACAACGCCGGCTTTGAGGACCCACTCGGGTTCGACTTTGCCGACGTGACCAACTGGAACGGCTTCTTCGGCGGACCCGCCGGTACGTTCCTGCAGGCTTTCAATGACACCGGCGCTACGCCCCGTTCGGGAAACAACGCCCTCGTCCTGACCATCCAGGGCGATGCCAGTTTCCCGACCACCGGCTTTGATGCCTTCACAGGCCATGTCCAGCAGATCCCCGGCATCGCAGAGGGCGCCGAGTACGACCTCTCGATCTGGGCTCGCGCCAACGGCAACGTGAACAACGGCGCCGAGCTGCGTATCGAGTGGTTCGATGCCGCCGACAACAACATCGGCAGCACCGGCAACCTGTTTCTCCAGGACCTGCTGACCAACGATTATCAGCAGTTCTCGATTGGCGGGGTCGCTCCCGCGGGCACCGTCCGCGCCAACGCTGTCATCGCGGTCCAAAGCTTCCTCAACGACGGCAACATCGCTGACATCAGCATCGCTGTCGATGACGCGGCCTTCGTTCTCGTTCCCGCACCCGCCTCGGCCGCGTTGCTCGGCCTGGGTGGACTCTGCGCTGTGCGCCGCCGTCGATAACGCCTCTTTCACTCGCCCCGCGTTGTCGAGAGGCCACGCGAGGCCTTGTCCGTTTGTCTGTACACACCCCGTGGGCAAGTAGGCCCCGATCCATCGACCGTGAGGAGAACACCATGAAGATCCAGACCACAGCAGCGCTTGCGATCATGGCGATCGCCGGCTCCACCCAGGCACAGCTCCTGAATCCCAGCTTTGAAACGCCCGGTTTCCCCCAGACTTTCGCCAATTGGGACACCTTCGGCGGCAACATCGGCCCCGATATCGACGAGCTCGTTCTCGACGGTGCCGTCTCCGTCAAGATCTTCGGCAACTTCACCGGCGGCTTCAACAACTCGGGCATGTACCAGACACTCGCAGCCACCGCCAACCCCGGTGATGTCTGGGAAGCCTCCGTCAACACCGCCCACCTCACGGGTGATGAGCTCCAGGAGGGCGCGCTCGCCTTCGTCAGCCTCGTCTACATCGACGCCAATGGCGTGAACCTCTACGACTACGCCACCGACGCGCTCGTCCCGAGCGACCCCTCAGACACCTTCCTGCTCCGCACCGCCGCCGACGTCGCGCCCCTCGGCACTGCTCAGGTCCAGATCGTCATCGGTCTCAACCAGTTTGCACCGACTTCCGACGTCAACGGCGACACCGTTATCGACGGCGGCGACCAGGCCGGTGGCGCAGCGCACTTCGACCTTGCCGGTCTCACATTCCAGACCGCAGGCAACGCGATCCCCTTCCGCAACGGCGGGTTCGAGGACAGCATCTATGGCCGCGAGTTCGAAACCTGGACCGCCTTTGGCAACGGCATCGGCAACGTCGGTCAGAACTACGACGTGGTCCGTGCCGATGGCGCAGCCGCCTGTTTCATCTACGGCCAGTTCAACGGCGCGCAGAACGACTCGGGTGTTTTTCAGGGCGTTCCCGCAAGTGCCGGCGAGAACTGGGAAGCCTCCGTCAAGGTCCGCCCGAACCCGGGCGATGAGCCGGGACTTGGCAACTCCGCCACGCTCTCACTCGTCTTCCTCGACGGCGCGGGCAACATCCTCGCCGACAACCCCGTCCTCGCCGCCGACCACACCACAAGCTCGTCGATGTTCCACGACGTGAGCGTCTCTGCGATGGCACCGGCAGGCACCGCCGAGGCTCAGATCGTCCTCGTCTACTCGCAGGGCGAACCCCTCAGCGACGTCAACGGCGACACCGTCATCGACGGCGGCGATCAGCCCACGGGCGCGATCATCTTCGACGGCGCCAACCTCGCCATCGCCGATTCCGCTGGCCCCTGCTGCGACCAGAACGGCGACATGGTCTGCTCGCCCGCCGACTTCTCGGCTTGGGTTGCCAACTACAACTCGGGCAACCCCGACGCCGACGTCAACCGCGACGGCTCGGTCTCACCGGCCGACTTCTCCGCGTGGGTTGCCGCCTTCAACCTCGGCATCGCCTCGGGCACAACCTGCAACTGAATCTGATATGGTCTGACTCCTGATCCGGGGTGCGTCGGATGACTCCGTCGCACCCCTTTGCGCATGGAAAAGCGATTGACCGATACGCCAGAGCCAGCACGGCGGCCGAAGTTCTCGAGCCCATGGGCGTACGCCTTCTCGCCGGGCGTCATCGTCATGATCGCGCTGGCGATCATCTCTGGTATCTGGATTCTCGTTGACGGCTCGCGCGAACGCACGGGCGAGCTTTCCATGTGGACGTTCGCCGAGCCTCACTACGCGATCTATGTCCCCGCTGTCGAGGAATGGAACGCAGGCGAACACGTCCCGGTCGACATGCACCTCATCGGCAGGCAGGTCATGGACCGCCGCCTGCTCGGCGGCTTCCTCGGCTCCGTCCCCACAGCCGACGTCATCGAAGCCGAACGCTCGACGGCTAGCCTCGCCTTCGCCGGCCCGCTCGAAGCCGTCGGCTTTGTCGATCTTACCGACCGACTCGAAGCCGCGGGCCTGCTGGAAGTGCTCAACCCGCCCTCGCTCAGCCCGTGGACCTACGACGGCCGCGTCTTCGGCATCCCGCACGACGTGCACCCTGTCATGCTCGGCTACCGCGCCGACATCGTCGAGGCCGCCGGCATCGACATGAGCACTGTCGAAACCTGGGACGACCTCTTCGAGGTGCTCAGGCCTCTGCAATCCAAGGCGGGCGAGAACGGGCTCGACGTCGACCGCTACATCATGAGCATCGCCGAGAGCGAGTCCGACATGCTCGAGACCCTGCTC
>CAXBOF010000230.1:0-4590 GCA_963977205.1 uncultured Phycisphaera sp.
GTATCGGCTCCAGCCGCGAGCAGGCGGCGGAAGTGCTGGTCCTGCTGGGCGTGATCGGATACCGCATCGCCACCAGTCCGCCTGCGATGCCCGATGAATCGCCGGCGATCGAGGATCTCGGCTCGGGGCAGACCCCGACAAGGCTCGGGGATCGGTCCTGGCTGCTGGGCGCGGGGTGAGCAGCCGGGGGCCTGCCCGATTGGGCGGCGGATCGTGCAGACAGGGTGCGCAGCTGGCCGATGATCGGGTGGGATGCCGCGTGCGAATTGGACACACAACCTGCGACTCTTCCTGGGCTTGCATCTAGGCCTGGCTTTCGTAGCGCTCTGTGGTGCCTTGTTAGCGCAAACACCAACGCCAACGCCAGAAGAGCCCGGCAACAACCCGCTCAAAACCGACCGCGTGGTCGCGCTCTACAACTTTGAAGAACCCAACAACCCGTTCGATCTGCCCGGCTCGTTCTACCGCGCCCAGAGCGATCCGACGACGGGCATCGAGCGCGCGGGCTATCCGGTGTTCAACCAGGCCGCGTTCGACTTTGACGTGGCCCACACCGGCGACGCGTCGGTGCGTCTGCCGATCCGCCGGGGCAGCGTCTCGCTCCGGCTGCGCCCGGGGGCGCTCCCGATCTTCGTTGAGGCTGACTATCGCGTGAGCTGCTTTGTGCGGGGCGAGGGCCTGACGCACGCGCGCTTCAGGCTCCTTGTGCGTTTCCTCGATGCCAGCGGTAACGCGATCGAGGGCTCAGAGCTCCGCACCGATCCCATCCTGCCACAGAGCCAATGGGAGCGTGTCGAGATCGTCGTTCCCGGCGGCCGCACGCCCGGGGCCGCGTTCTTGCAGATCGATACGGAGCTGGTGCAGCCCAAGCTGATTGGCGCATCGGATCTCGGGGAACACCAGATCTGGCCCGAGGACTACACGGGTCAGGCGTGGGTGGATGACATCCTCGTCGAGCAGCTGCCGAGGCTCATTCTCCGCACGCAGGCGCCCTCCAACATCGTGATGGCCCCCGAGAAACCCAGACTGAACCTGCTCGTGCGCGACCTGACTGGTCTGGAGCTCATCGCAAGGCTCACCGTGCGCGATCATCTGGGGCGGGTCATCGATACCCAGTCGCGCGCCGTGGAATCGAGCCGAATCCCGAGCATCTGGGATCCGAATCTGACAGGCTTTGGCTGGTACAGCGCCAGGGTCGAGCTCATCTCCTCGGGGCACGTGATCTCGGTCGTGCCGGTAGAGTTCTGCTGGGTACCCGGTCTCGAGCAGGACACAACGCTCGATTCGGCGGTGACGATCTCGCGCAGCCGCTACGGCATCAGCGCCGAGCGGTACGAGCCCAAGCTGCTCGGGATGCTCGACGAGCTGACCGAGCGACTGGCCGCCGATTCGCTTGTGCTTGGGGTGTGGACGACCGACTCGGATGTGCCCGAGGTGAACCGCCAGGCACTGACCCTTGGCGAGTTCTCGAACATCACATCGAATTCTTGGAGCCGCCTGGTGATCTCACTGCCACAGGTGCCCGGCGAGATCGGCAAGATGCTGCAGACGGACGCGGGCGAGGTGCTCCGCGTGCTCGCCACGACCGATGCCGAGGAGCCCGATCGCATCGAGAATCTGCTCGAGCCGCTGCTCGATCGCCTCGGCCAATTCGTTCGGCGGTGGAGGCTGGGCTCCCTCGATGAAGACAGCATTTTCTGGGATGACCGCCTCGCCGAGCGGATCGACAGCGCCCGCGGCGTGCTCTCGATGCTCGTGCCCGGCCCGATCGTCGATCTGCCCTGGGCTTCGGACCTCGACTTCGGGCCGCTCGAAAGCGCTTCGAGTCTCGGCGCGGTGACGGTCAATATCCCCGCCGGCATGGGCATTCACGCGGTCACCGATGTGCTGCAAAGGTGGGCTGATTCCGGGCTCAACCAGACGGTGAAACTCTCGGTCAGAGGCCCTGGCCCCGGTGCTGCATCCCAGGCCAGAAGCCGCAGCGTGGCGAGCCACGATCGACCGTCTGCACGGCCGGCGGGTCTCGGCGAACCTCGCGTTCCAGCCCGGCACGCACGTGTACCTGCTCACGCCCGTCAACACCGACAGCGACCGCGGCGGCGCACTCGTCGCTTGGAACGAAACCGCGCCGCTCGACGAAGCCATCGTCAGCATCTTTCTTGGCGACGATGACGTCACGGTGATCGATATGTGGGGCAATCAGTCCGGCACGATCAGCCCGACGCGCATCGACATCGGCGAGGGCAAGGGCCTGGATATCCACGAGATCCCGATCACCACCGAGCCCGTGTTCATCGAGGGCATCGACGTCAACCTCGCGCTCTTTACATCATCTGTGCGCCTCGACAACCCGCTCATCGAATCCGTGCCCGGGCCGCACAACCGCATGATCTCGATCACCAATCCGTGGACCGTTGCGATCGATGGCTCGATGATCGTCACTGAGCCCGGCCCGCGTCTTTCCAGCGGCAGACCCTCTGGGTGGGACATCTCACCCCGCGTCGTGCGATTCAGCGCCGGGCCCGGCGAAACGGTGAATATCCCGATCGAGATCGATTTCTCGACGGTCGAGCAGACGGGCCAGAAGCAACTCGTCGTCGATGTGCTGCTGAGCTCGGGGCCCGTATCCGAGCGGATCAGAGCCGCGTCGAAATTCGAGCTCGCGCTATCGGGTGTGGAGCTGGATGTGCGTTCGCTCGTTTCACCCAACGGCGTGGACGTCGCGGTTGAAGCCGTCGTGACGAACACGACCCTCGAACCGATCGATCTTGATCTCGGTGCGTCGGCCCGCGGCTACCCAAGGCAGGGCGCACCGATCACACAGCTGGCACCCGGGGCCGCGGTTGTCCGCCGGTTCGTCTATCCAGAAGGCGTCCGTAAGCTCGATGGGCACAGCGTCTTTGTCAGCGTCGATCATCTCGCTCGCAACGGCAAGCTCAACAAGCGCATCGTGATCGATTAGCGCGGCCCAAGAATCCACAAGCCGTAGCCCGGCTCTTCAGGCTCGTCGGGCTCGCCCAGGACATCCGTGAATCCGATCACACGCAGTGCCGAGTGTTCGATAACGCTGCGCCACTGGGCGAGGTTGTAGGTGCGCAGCTTGTAGCTTGTTGAAATGAGCGTCTCGCCGGAGGGCCGCGTGACGGTGAGCGTGCTGTAGACCGCTTCTTGGCGTGTGCCGCTGGTGGGATCGGGCGGGTCGTAGTTGGCGACCTGCTTGACCTCGCACCGCCCGCGTTTGCCCGACCAGATATCCTCGCTTGGCATTTCCGAGCCATAAAGCGAGAGACTGATGCCCACAACGTACACGCCGTCGGGGTGCAAAGTCTGCGCGATCTGCTCGAAATGCGCCAGCAGATCCGCATCGCTTTCAAGGTGACGGATCGTGTTGATGACATTGAGCGCCAGCCCAACAGATCTCGGCTCGATCTGGCTTGCAAAGCTCGTCATATCGTCCACAAAGAGCTGATGTCGATCCGCCAGATTCGCCTTCTCGGCCCGCCGAATCGCGTAGTCGATCATCCCCGGCTCAAGATCGAATCCGATGACCCTGCGCGATTCATCGCGCCTCGCGGCAAGCCGGATGATGCGCCCGCTGCCGCAGGCCGGCTCGAGCCAGACGTTGGGGGCATCGGCAGCGAACGTGTGCGCCAAACGCTCGAGGCAGTCGACTTCCTCGGCCGTGCCCTCGGCGTGGAGGATGTCATAGACAGACGCATCGGCGTAGAAGCTCTGCTCGATGTGCGGCTTGTCGCTCATCACACTCCAGCGATTGTGTTACCAGAACTTCCGGCACGACCGAGGCCAGACCGCCAGCCCGATCATGATCGCTGCGATGGTTTTGAGGATCATGCCCGGGATGAACGGGATCACGCCGCCCTTGATGCCGCGCATGAGTGTGTACGTCTCGTCCTCTCGGCCGCGCAGGAACGTCAACCAGAGCACACCGAGCACGAAGATCACGATGTGCCCGGCGAGCATCGCTGTGACGATCGCGCCCCAGCCGCGCACCGTGCGATCGCTCCGGCGGATGATGCCGTGGATCACCGGCTGCGCGACGAGAAAGCCGATGAGATAACCGCCCGTCTGCCCGAGAAGCACGCCGATCCCTGCATTGCCCTCGGCAAAGACACCCGCGCCCAGAGCGCCGATGGCAAGATAGAGGAGCACGCTCGCCATCCCCCAGCTGGCGCCCAGGCCCATCGCGGCGACGGCGACGACGAGTGTCTGGAGCGTCTGTGGCACGCCGTCGGGCGGCATCGGGATCTTGAACTGCGCCGAGATGCCCAACAGCATCGTAAAGAACACCGTCAGCGCCGCCTTGAGCATCAGCGCACGCGAACGCTCGTCGATTCCTGAGCCGATTGCGGGCTTGGCGGCCTGAGACATAGAGCCAAGTCTAGCCGCGGCTGGCCGAGAGCAGTTCCTCCAGGAACGCCTCGCCGAACCGCTGCATTTTCGCCTGCCCGACGCCCTTGATGGAGAGCAGCTCCTCGGGTGAGGCGGGCATCTGGCGGACCATCTCGCGGAGGGTGGCGTCGTTGAATACGACATAGGGCGGCACGCCGTGCTCGTCGGCGAGCTGACGCC
>CAXBOF010000231.1:0-4533 GCA_963977205.1 uncultured Phycisphaera sp.
CGCAGGGTGCAGATAGATCCGGTTGCTGGCGATGATGTACTCGTCACGCAGCATCGAGAGATCGACGCTGTTCAGGCTCGGGCCGTTGCCGAGCACGAAGCACCGCTTGCCCCAGTGCCGATTACGTAGCGCATCAAGCACCGCGATATTCCGTGCACCAACCAGCGATCTCGACCAGGCCCGGTCCGCTTCGTTCCGCTCAGGCCGGAAGGTCGCCTTTGCCCATCGGCGGAGCAGATGCACCCGCCGGTAGGGCGGGATCTGGCCGCATTCATTGCGAGGCTTCTCACCAGCCGAGGCTTGGCGGGGTTGGGCGGCGGCGATCGTCATTGATCATCGCCGGCGGTTGCCGACTGCTTGGAACGCGTCGCGCTCTGCTTTTTCCGCGGCGTGGCCTTCTTTGTCGATCGCGTCTCGACAACCGGCGGCTCGGGCGATTCGCCTTCGTCGTCCTGAGCCTCAGTTGGCTCAATCACCTCTTTGGCTGATGCTTTTTTGGGAGCAGGCTTGGATGCGGGCTTCTTGGATGCCGCTTTCTTACCAGCCTTTTTCGGCGCAGCTTTGGTCGGCTTTGACTTTGATGCAGCGGGTTGACTCTCTGCACCCTTGTCGCTGGACGCTTCCGCTTTCGCTGCGGCCTTAGCTGCTTTCGCAGGCACCGCGTGGCGCTTAAATATCGCTGTACGCGAGAGCGTGCCGATCTGCTCGAAGCGATCGTCGGCCTTGACCACCGCATCAACGAACTTCGTCACCTCGGGCCAGTCGTCAGAGCCGTAGTCGTCAACAATCAGAATACCGCCCGACTCGACCATGCCGGCATAGCGGTCAAAGTCTGCTTTGACACCGTCATAGGAGTGGTCGCCGTCGATGACGATGACGTCATATGGCCCCTGATTCTCGGCGGCCTTCATAATCTTGTCATCCGTCGAGAAGCCTTCGAGGATCTCAACGTCTTCCGACCGGATCGCGGCCCGCGTGAGGTTGCGCTCGACAGCCGCTCTGCTGACTTTCTGACCGGTCAGCGGGTCGAGGTGGTCCGAGCCGTAGTAGCCGTCGAACGGATCGAGGAGGACTAGGCGGACACGCTTGTAGAACGGCGTTAGCGCGGTGTGCATGAGCGCGGCACTGACGCCGAAGAGCACGCCGATTTCGAGCACCCTGAGTTCATCGACGCGCTGCGAGCGGGCAGCCAAGACACGAGCGACCGCGTCCTCAGAGGTCGTAGCCATGCGTCCCTCGCACATCGCCTCGAGATGCTGGACCTTGCGCTCGAGGTATCGAACCTCCCGCTGCGAGATATCGATGCCGAGTTTCTGACCCAGATCGCCCTGTATTTCTTTGATGAAGTCGACGCCGATGAGTCGCCCGAACTGCGCGTAGCCCTCGCCACGAAGCCTGCCTGTCAGCGACGAGGCGCTCTTGAGGTTTTTGTCGATCGTCTCGATGCGATCGGTCGACTTGGCGATTTCCTGCCGCGCCGAGTCCAGGGCATCCTTCATGACCGTCTGCAGACCGGCCTTGCGAAGCCGGTCCTGCTCATCGAGTTTCCTGCTCAGTGATTCTTCCGCGGCCGAGATCGCCGACACGAGCCTTTCGTCTGCTTCCTGAAGCTGCTCAACCAACCGAGCCAGCTCTTTGGATCGCGCTTCGAACTCATCGAGCTTCTTGCCCGATGCCGACTGCGATGACGTGAGCTTCTCGTGCTCCTTGGCAAAACGCTCGACTTCGGAGGTGATCTTGGCGGTCTGCGTCTCAGTCGCCTTAACCGCGGCATCGAGCGACTCGCGCGTGGCCCGGAGCTGAATCGTCTGCTCAACCTGCTCAAGCTTCGTGGTCTGCTCTGCTTGGAATGTCTCGATCAGCTTGGCAAGTTGCTTGCGATGCTCACCCGCTTCCTTGAGCGAGCGGCTGAGGTTCGTCATCGTGGCCCGCGTGCCTTTGTCGAACTGTTCGAGCCAGACTTCGGTATCGTCGTAGCGGTCGTTGAGGACCTTGATCCTCTTCGTGGTGCCGTTGAGGTACACCGCCATCGCTGTCAGCAACTTGCCCACCGCGCCGATCGTAAAGGCGAGCACGACCACCGCCAGCACGGTCAGCGACGGGGCGTCCATGGCGATGCCGAGGCCCGCAAGAGCCACGCCCAAGACCAGCAGCCCGGCAAGCAGACCGAGCGCCCGGCGGCGTTTGTTTGTATCAGATAGAAGTTCGATGAAGTCCACGCTCAGCCTCCGATGCCAACAGCCAGTCTCTGTGAGAGTTTAGCAGGTGATCCGACCCCGCTCAGGCGAACGGCGCTCGGCCTTCATACACCCACGGATACTCACGCCCGATGAGCCCCGGCCGCGTCTGTGGGTACCAGAGCCGTCGCCGGCTGCTGCGGTCCACTACTTTAAACTGCACCGCGTCGGGTCGGCGGTCGAAATTCTTCTCATAAGGAATACCAAGGCTCGCGCTCACGCGGTAATCGCCCGCCTCGAGCAGCCCGCCGTCGACCTGAAACTCGGCCGTGTAGCTGCCCCGGCGGCGTTTGCCGAGGTGCGCCGGGTCGTAGTCGGCGTCGCCCGAACTCAATACCACCATGCCCTCGCCCGTCTCGATCCGGCAGAACGCGTGGGCCCCCTCGATGTCCTCGTTGATGTCGTACGACATCCGCACGAGCAACGGCTCGGCCATCTCGATCTCGCCCGAGCAGTTGCCGTTGATCGTGATTACTGAGATCTCGCGGATGCACATCGCCTTCTCGGGCTCGGACTCGAACTCGACAAAAGCATTCCCCGATCGGCTGTCTTCCTGATTGGCACTCGAATAGTGCTCCACAACGCGCGAAGTGGCACCGATGCTGACCAGCCTGCCACGATCAAGCTCGAGCGCCCGATCGCAGAGCTGCTCGACGACTTGTTTGCTGTGGCTGACGAACAGCACGGTCCTACCGCTGCGGATGAGCTCCTGCATCCTCGCCGACGAGCGGCGTTTGAACTCGGCATCGCCGACACTCAGCACCTCATCGACAAGCAGGATCTCTGGTTCGAGCATGACCATGACCGCAAACGCCAGCCGCACGCGCATGCCGCTGGAGTAGCGTTTGACGGGCACGTCGATGAATGGCCTGATGCCGGAGAACTCGACGATGTCGTCGAATTTCTTGCGGATCTCACTGCGCTTGATGCCGAGGATGACGCCGCTGAGCATGACGTTCTCGCGCCCGGTCAGCATCGGGTTGAAACCGACGCCCACCTCCAGCATCGAGCCGATTCGGCCACGGGTCACGACCCGCCCGTCCGTCGGCCGCGTGAGCCTGGAGATGATTTTCAAGAGCGTGCTCTTGCCCGCGCCGTTGCGCCCGATGATCCCCAGCGCCTCGCCCTGGGCCACCTCGAAATTGACATCACGCAGCGCCCAATGCACGTCCGCATCGTCATCCGGATCCGCGGGTCTCGTCACGGCTCGCTTGGCCATCCCGATGATCGAGGCCGACAGCAGACGATCGTGCGCCTTATGGCGCAGCAGAACGTAGCGTTTGCTCAGGTTCTCGACGCTGATCATCGCCTCAGACACACCCGCCCCCAATCACAGCACATCCGTGACGGTCTGTTCAAGCTTCATGAACGTCACAAGCCCGGATACAAACAACACCACGGCGACCGAGCACGAGATCAGCATCATCTCCGGCGTCACCGCGATCGGCTGGCCGAGCAGACACGACCGGACACCCTCGCAGGCGGTCACCATCGGGTTGAGCGCAAAGAACAGCCAGAATTTCTCGGGCACCAGGTCCGTCGTGCTGTAGAGCACGGGCGAGCAGAAGAACCACAGGTGCAACATCACCGGCAGGAAGTGCGTCACATCGCGGAAGTGCGAATTGAGCACGCTCAGGCCCATGCCCATGCCCGCGGCCGAGACGATCGCGATCGAGAGATACGCGGGCATCAAGAGCATCTCCCACGTCGGCGGGTGCTTGTAGATCGCCAGGATCACAGCCAGAATCACGAGACCGAAAAGAAAGTCGACAAGCGGACTCGTGATACTCGCAAGAGGCAGCACGAGCCTTGGGAAATAGACCTTCGCCAGGATCGCCGAGTCCTGCTTGAGCGAGTTGGCCGCCCGCCCGGTCGACGAGCTGAAGTACTGATACACGATCATGCCCGGGAAGAGAAAGAGCGGATAGGGCATCCCGTCCGGCCCCATTCGGCCCAGCTTATCAAAGACCACCCAGTACACCGCCATCGTCATCAACGGCACCATGATCGCCCAGACAATCCCGAACACCGTCTGCCGATACCGAACCTTGATGTCACGCTGAACCAGCATGAACAGGAGGTCCCTCCACTGGAAGGCCTCATGGATCCGGCGGAACATGCTGTCGTTGGAGCGATCGACGACACGGAGAAACCGCTTGCGGATCTCGGGGGACAATTCCAGACCGGTCGCCCCGTCAATGTCCCCCTCCTTGGGATCGATTTGCGATGGCTCGTTGCTCGTCGTGGCTGTCGTCAAGTGGCTCTCCGCGGCTGGAGGGGGGGTCCTATTCACCCC
>CAXBOF010000232.1:0-4522 GCA_963977205.1 uncultured Phycisphaera sp.
GCGAGAAGGCCTCGCGCCTGGCGGCCCGGTAGGCCGCCAGGAACTCCGGCTCCGACACCCACCGGTGCAGCGTGCGCTGCCCGATCCCGCTGGCCCTGCTGGCGGCGGCGATGGTCGTTTCGTTGATGAGCGCGACGATGGCCTGCTCCTGCCTGGCCGAAAGCCGCTCGGCTCGGTTGTCCCGCATGGCTTACTCCTCTACCCCGCTGCCCTTTGGCCCGTGGTGGGCGTGTGCCCACATGCATCCAGTTTCTCTGAAATCATCATCGGAATGACTTGCAATGCCCCCCGGCCCATGGCTTCATGTGTCAGACGGGCCAGACGCCCGCGACGGAGACCACGACCATGACCAACCGCGACGACACGATCGAGACCATCGCCAGGAGGCTGCTCGACTTCGCCAGCCTCGAGACCATGCGTACCAGCGCCGACTTCCGCGAGGTCGCGGTGTGGAGCGTGAGGGAAGCGCTCGAGGCCGCCTATGAGGCGGGGCGACAAGCAGCGCCGCCCACCAGGACCGTCTGCCCGGCGTGCAACCGGGAGATCGAGACACGACCCATCTGAGGCCCGCCTGTCGCGGGCCTTTCTGTTTCCCAAAGGAGCATCAGCATGTCCAGCAAGACCACCACGAAGAAGACCGCACCGAAGAAGACGACCAGCAAGGAGGCCTCGACTCCGAAGCCCGCCAGCAAGAAGCCCGCTCCCAAGCAGGACCACGAAATACCCAGCGACAAGGAGACCACCAACAACGCGCGTCTGGACGCCCACGCCGCCAAGTCCGCCCCGAAGGCGACCACGCCCCGCAAGCCCGCCAAGGACGCGACACGCGCCAACGTGGGGGGCAACGCGGGGGGCAACGTGGGGGCTCTTAAGCGCCCGAGCGGACTCGACCTTGCCGCCAAGGCGCTGGCGGAGTCCAAGGAGCCCATGACCGCTAAGGCGCTCGCCGATCGCGTGATCGCCGCGGGCTGGCAGACCACCGGCCGCACGCCCGAAGCCACGCTCTACAGCGCCATCATCCGAGAGATCGCCAACAAGGGGAAAGACTCCCGATTCGTCAAAGCCTCGCGCGGGCTCTTCAGCGCGCGGAAGGGAGCCTGAGGCATGGCATCGACCAAACGCGCGGAGGCCTTCCGTATCGACCCCGATGGCTGCCTCGTCCGCAGCGTCGTCCCTCGCCGCGGCCAGCCCTACGAGCACCGATGCACGAAGCTCGCCTTCGAGCGCATCACGCTTCGCTTTGATGAGCATGGCGACGGCCACACCGTGGAATCCCTTGCCGAGGCCGAAGACGTGCCCGTCACCCAGGCCGCCACCGCGCTGGCATTCCTGATTGAGCGCGGCATCGTCGAGACCGTCGGCCGGCGCAGCTATCCCGCGACCGTGGACCCCCACCTCGACGGCATGACCGAGTACCACGCGCTGCGGGAGAAGGGGTCGGCCAAGGCGAATCCCGGCTGAGCGGGCAAAGTCACCCCTAGCCCCTTTCCCCGGCTGCTGGCCGGGGTTTCTCGTGAGATGTAGTCCCAAACACTTAAGAAACGATCGTTTCTTACCGAACTTGACTGAGAAACGATCGTTTCGTAGTATCACACCTTGAGAAAGGATCGTTTCCCAGCGATGTCCCGCCAAACCGGCACATACCAGACAAGCACCACACTCGGAGAGTCCGTACGCGCCTTCGTGCCATACCCGCTTCCGCCGACGGACCCGCCCCTGACGATCGAGGGGGAGCTTGCCGAACGCCACGCCGCCGCGATGGTCGCGATCGGACGCCTGCGCGTCGCCGGCGCAATGGTCCCCGACCCGGGATGGTTCCTCTACGGCTTCGTCCGCAAGGAAGCTGTGCTCTCCTCGCAGATCGAGGGCACGCAGGCCACGCTGCGCGATGTCGCCACGTTCGAAGCCACAAGCAGCGCCGACCGCCCCGCCGATGTGGAGGAGGTCTGCAACTACGTCGAGGCGCTCAGCCACGCAAGGTCGCGGATCGCCGACCCCGCCGGTCTGCCGCTGAGCACTCGTCTGATCTGTGAGGCACACCGAAACCTCATGCAGGGCGTGCGAGGCCAGGACAAGCTCCCGGGCGAGATCCGGCGCAGCCAGAACTGGATCGGCGGCACGCGCCCCGGCAACGCCCGCTTTGTCCCGCCGCCTCACGAAGAGGTCGGGCCCGCGCTGGCCGCACTTGAGAAGTGGATCCACTCGGACGACCCGCTCCCTCCGCTCGTCAAGGCCGGTCTCGCGCACGCGCAGTTCGAGACGATCCACCCTTTCCTCGACGGCAACGGCCGCATCGGCCGCATGCTGATCACGCTGCTTGTCGAGCACTGGGGTCTGCTCGACCAGCCGCTCCTGTACCTCAGCGTCGCGATCAAACGCCGCCAGCAGGAGTACTACACCCGCCTCGCCGCCATCCGCACCGAGGGTGACTGGGAGGGATGGACATCCTTCTTCCTGGAGTGCGCCGTCGAGGCTGCCGATGATGGCGTGCGAATCGCCCAGGCCATCTACGCGCTCATCGGGCGCGACCGCGAGCGAGTCGTCAGCCACGAGCGGACCACGGTTACAGCTATTCAGATCCTCGACCTCTTGCCCTCGCACCCGGTCCTGACGGTGGCTCGCGCAAGTGAACTCCTCGGCATCACCGCGCCCCCCGCGCGGAAGGCGATCGACCTGCTCAAAGACCTCGGCGTACTCCGTGAAACCTCCGGCAAGCAGCGCGACAGGGTCTATGCCTACCACGCGTACCTCGACTTGCTGACGGAGTCGTAAGCCCATCACGCCGCCGCCCCCTTCACCCGCTCGGCCTTCTTCCCCGTAAACCCCTCCCACCGCTCGACGATCACATCGCAGTACGGCGGGTCGATCTCCATCAGGTGCGCCTTCCGCCCCGTCTGCTCGCAGGCCATGAGCGTCGAGCCACTTCCGCCAAAGAGGTCCAAGACGTGCTCGCCGGGCTTCGACGAGAACTCGATCGCGCGGCGGGCCAGCTCGACAGGTTTCTCCGTCAAGTGCACCATGCTCTGAGGTGTGACCTTCTTGACCTGCCAGAGGTCGGTCGCGTTGTTGGGACCGAGGTAGACGTGCGCAGCGCCCTCGCGCCACCCGTAGAAGCACCACTCGTGAGCGCCCATGAAGTCCTTCCGTGTGAGCACCGGGTGCTGCTTGTCCCAGATGATCGACTGGCTGAAGTACAAACCGCTGGCCTTGAGCGCCGGCGGGTAGTTGGCGCAGTTGGCGTAGCCGCCCCAGATGTAGAACCCCCGTCCGGGCTCAAGCACCCGGGCGATGTTGCCAAACCACGCGCCGAGCAAGCCATCGAACGCCTCGTCGGTGACAAAGTCGTTGATCAGAGGCCGGTCCTTGGCACGCATCTTCTTGCCCGTCGGCTTGGCCTTCTCGGGATGACGGGCCACATCCAGCTTCTGGTGGTGCGTCTGCGAGAACGAGCTGAGCCCAGCAGCGATCGCGTTGTTGGAGCGCGGCTCGACCTTCACGTTGTAGGGCGGGTCTGTGTTGACGAGGTGGATACTCGATCCATCGAGCAGGGTGTCGAGATCTGAAGCGCTGGCGCTGTCACCGCACATGAGCCGGTGGCTGCCCAGAACCCAGATGTCGCCGGGCTTGGTCGTCGCCTCGTCGGGCGGCTCGGGGATCTGGTCCTCGTCGATAAGCCCCTCGGCCATCCCGGGCTCGAGGAGTCCCGCAAGCACGCTCTCGTCGAACCCCAGCAGCGCCAGGTCGAACCCCGCTTCCTGCAGGCCCAGCAGCTCGACCGGCAGAAGCTCGGGGTCCCATTCGGACAGGCTGGCCGTCTGATTGTCAGCGATGCGGTACGCGCGGATCTGCTCGGGGCTCATGTCGGTCGCCACATGCACCGGCACGACCTTGAGCCCGATCTTGCCCGCCGCCTTCCACCGCGTGTGGCCGCAGACGATCACGCTCTCGGTGTCGATGACGATCGGCTGGCGGAAACCGAACTCACGCAGCGAAGCAGCAACAGCGTCGACCGCCCGGTCGTTGACGCGCGGGTTCTGCTCGTACGGCTTGATCTCCGAGACGGCTCTCGTTTCGATCTTCATGGCGAATCCCTTCGCGTATGTTGATAGCCGCCGCAGCACCGCTTGCGGCATGAGGATTTGTATCAGTCATTGCTCGTGTTTGCAATACAATCACACGAATCACAACGCCCGCATGCGACTGGTTTCACATCGTTTCAGTTCCCTTCCACAATGTTCTTGTCACTTCGTTTATTAATATGTACGCACGTTTTGCATCGTGCATCCATGGGCACTCTTAGGTGAATGGTGCGAAAGCAAGCCCGTCGCCAAGGGCCTGCGTTCCCTGCGGGGTGTCACCAATATTCCGCGTCGGGAGGACCCTGAAATGACCTCGAGAGACGAGCCTGGAGTCAGGTCTGGTTGGACTTGAAGTGTCTAGCTTGCGGCTTACGCAGCATCCAAGAGCACAACGGCATGGTCACGCCGATTCCCCGGCACCGGTCCCACTACAACATGACCTT
>CAXBOF010000233.1:0-4518 GCA_963977205.1 uncultured Phycisphaera sp.
CGTTGATGGCCTCGCTAATCGCGCTGGCCTCGTCGGCGAGCGATGCCTGCTTGATCTGAATCGCCGCATCCATGCTGGCCCGGTAGTCGAGGTAGAGCATGCCGAGCGTGGATACGCCAACGACGGTGTTCACGACGAGCAATAACTGAGTGCGAACTCGGAGGCTGACAAACCACTTCCGGGCGCGTGTTTCGAATGCCCTGGGGTTCATGAGCAGCTCTCCGGCTTCTTGTGCCCGTCGCGCCGAAGCTCGTAGGCGATGCTCAGACTGAGCACGGTGCGAATCACGATGACCGCACCGAGTACGGCCATCCCCTCGAGTGTGGGCGTGACAACCGTCTTGAGGATGTCCGCCGCGATCAGGAACTCGAGTGAGAGCACAAGGCGTTCGGCGAGGCGGAGGCGCGACTCGGTCGTGCGCTCGCGGAGACCCCGGCGTACCGCTGCGACCACGATGTCTATCACGGCAGCCACGATGGATGCAGCGATCATGACCGCGGCAATCGCTTCGATGAGCTGAACAGTGACGTTGATGAGGTTCTCAATCATGTCGCGCAGCGGTTCTCATATCAGTGGTGCTTGTACCAGCCGATCCGTGGGATCTCGTTCCAGGAGTTAGTCCGGTGACATTTGAAGCAATCCGTCACCTCGGCATGCTCAATACCGGCGACACGTTTCGAGACCATTTTAAAATGGCCCATGTAGTGACTCGGCGGCGCGCTGTGGCACTGCACACAGTTCATGGACATAGGCGATGGGTGCCGGTACTCCGGGATGTCCCAGGTCGATGTGGAGTGGCAGGATGCACAGCTGGTTCCGAAGAGTGTGCGGTGCGGGTCCTCGTTGGCGTGACAGGACGCGCAATCAAGAGCAAGTTCGCTTGACGAGATGCGTGGGTGTGGTGTCGGCATCTCGCGAGCATGAGCCCGTATTGACTCGATGATGACCTGCGCATCGTTGCTTGCCCCGGATTGTGCAATCTCAACAAACAACTCATGGTCCATGGCCGTCGGGGTCGCTGGTGGCGACTGGTGTTCGGCGTGACAGCCGACGCAAGAGCCCACGCTTGCATGGAACGCAGTCTCGGGTTGAGAAAGAAGCTCTTCGTCATTGGCGTGGCACGCAATGCAGTTCGAAGCAGTGACCCCGATGTGGGGCGTGTGGCAAGACGTGCAATCGTTGCCGAGAAAGGCGTGGGCCTCGGTGAGCGGTCCGGGACTGACGAATTCTTGCCAACCGGGAGCCGCGTCTGCTCCCCCTCGATGGACGAACAGTGGGAGTGAGAATGCGAAGCCAAGTCCTCCGAGTGTGACGACGCCATAGACAACTTCGAGTTTTTTCATGGGAGCCACCGGATGCCGAAGTACCACGCCGACCAGACATGTATGAAGAGCAGCGCGTAGAGCACGACGGCAACGAGGATGTGACACACGAGCCAGCGGCCGAATGCGTTCTTGGCGGTGGAGTGCGTGCGGATGGCGAGGTCGAGGTCTGAGATGGATTCGCTGATACGAATCGCCCTTGACGGGAGCTGCATTAACCCCTGTTCGTCACGCGCGATGAACAACGATGCCGCCCGGCCGAGCAGCGAACTATTCCGGCGGAGCGTCACAGCGGCGTCCGGGTGGTCGCCAATCTCTTGAGCCAGGGCACGATGCGCCGTCAGCAAACGCTCACGGTCTGCTTTCATCTTCCGGATGTCGGTCGACAGCTGTCCGAGGAGGTATCGCCCAAGGTATCCGCTCACCGCTACGACGAGCATCATGAGGGTAAGGGCAATACCGAGAGGGCTCTGAAACTTGTGCCCCGTGTGCAGCACACCGAGGATTGGAGCGAGTACGCCGGCGTAAATGTGGACCGTGAGGAAGGTTCGCATCGAGACGTACGGCGTGACTCTCCGTTTGAGCCACGGAATCCGCTTCACGAACAGGTAGAGCAGCGGCACAAGCATGAGCGACGCGGCGGCGACCCCGAGCAGGCCACCGGTGAGGCTGCCCGCGAATCGTGGGTCACGGTGCACGAAAAAGCCCAAGGTGAGCACCAGCAAAAGCGTGATAAGCCCCGAAACGATGATCTTCTGTCGCTCATGCATCTCAGGCCTCCACTTCAAGCTTGTCGCTCTTGCTCTTGGCCTGACAGGCGAGGATGACGCCGGCTTGTCGGTCCGCGTCATCAAGCGCGTCCTCCACGTCCATCGTGACCTCGCCCTTGAGAAGCTTTACTTTGCAGCTCCCGCAGGTCCCCGCACGACAGGAGTTATCGATGTCGACCCCGGCATCATCCGCCGCCTCAAGCACTGTGGATGTCGGCGGAAGAGGGACTGTTTTTCCGGACACGGTGAAACACACGGTCGAATACGACGCCTGAGTAGCGGTATCCGCTGCCGGAACAGCTCTCTTGGCGGGTCCGAAGGCTTCGGTCTTGACGCGTTCGGAGGGGACACCGAGTTCGCAGAGCGTGCCCTTGAGCGCTTCCATCATCGGCGGTGGGCCGCACAGATGAACGAGCTTGGAGGCGATGTCTGGCACACATTCTCGGATGAGCCCTGCCGAAAGCCGCCCGGTCGGGCCAACCCAGGTGCTGCCTCGTACACGCGTCATTGTGGCCGTGATGTTGAGGCGCGGGTGCTTCCGCTGCAAATACTCCAGTTCATCGCGGAAGCAAAAATCGTCGGTGGTTCGGCAGCAGTGCAGGAGATAGATGTGGCCCGCCCACGCGCGATCCGTGAGGTATCGGATCACACTCATCATGGGAGTGATGCCGACTCCGCCGCTGACGAGGACGATGCTTTCTTCCCCCTCGCCGGTGAATGTGAACGTTCCCGACGGAGCACTCAGTGTGAGCTCGTCGCCATCGGCGAGCGTGTCGTGGAGCGCACGGCTTACGACGCCGTGCTCCTCGCGCTTGACGGCAATCTCAACATACTCCTGTCGCGTGGGGCTCGATGCGATCGTGTACGAACGCTTCACGCGTCGTCCCTCGGTTTCGATCTCCACGGTCATGAATTGACCGGGGAGGTACGAGAACGGCACAGCATCGCCCGTGGGGTTGACGAAGCGGAAGGTATTAATGTCAGGCGTCTCTCTGAACGTCGCTGCGAGACGGAGCCGCCCTTCCCAGCGTTCATTGCGGACCGATGGCTGCAACGCCGCTGTTGCGGGCGAGGGAGGAGGGGCGAGGATCGCGGCGGATGAAGCCGACGGAGCTGACTGTGCTGATGGAGCACCCTCAGGTTGTGCCGCGAGTTCTTGCAGCAGGTTCGTGGCTCGCCGCATCTTCATGAAGTACAGCGCGATCATTACAAGGGCGAAGCCGATCAGCACGGCCATGCCGCTCGCGTGGAACCAGGACCACCCAAACGGACCAGTCGTGGTCGAGGCCGACGCCGGCGTAGAGAGATTCAACTCGCGTTTGAACCACTCCATTGCGGCCTGGTCTGAGGGCACCCCGCTGTTCATGACACGGTGCGCAGCCAGTCCGCTATCGAATCGTGACAGGCCCTCTCGGAGCGTGTTCACGGCGTCCTGCATTGCCTCGAAGTCCTGCGTGGGTGACGACCGGAGCAGCGCGTCAAAGCCCTCGCTCATCAGTTCTGTACCGGCGCGCATCCGCTCGTGGCCGAGTCGCTCAAACGCGTCGCGCTGCTCGGCCGTCATGTTTGGGAGGTCCATGAGGCTCGGATAGATGTCCTTGGGCGGCGGAACACCCATCCGGCTCATCATCTCGCCCATGTCGCCCATGCCCTGCATGCCGCCAGCACCGCTCGCCTCATTCGTGTCGCCCGCCGCCGACTCGGGATGATGCTGAGCGTGTTCCTCGGGTGTGACCTGCGCAAGTGTGTCGGAACTACCGGCGGCAACAAGAAGACACACCGTCACTAGCGTGGTGAATCGGATCACGATGCACCCCCCATTGGCTGATTGCCTGTCGTGGCCGCGTCATCGAATGTGTCATTGGCGATCACGCTGTGAAGTGCCGCGAAGGCCGCCTCGTCGAGCTTCGCTCCGCGCAGAGCCTCCATGGCGTGCAACGCCTCTGATGCAGACATCACCTCGTGGTACGGTCGCGCCTCGGTGAGAGCGGCAAACACATCCGCAACCCGGAGCACGGCGGCAGCGGGGTCGATGTCTTCTGCGGCAAGGCCTCGGGGGTACCCAGTGCCATCCGGACACTCGTGGTGCTGCGAGACCAGCCGGGCGATCGCTTGCGTGCCGGGAATCTCACCGAGCATGCCAACGGCGATGTCGACATGTTCGCGCATCGCAGCCATCTGCGTATCGTCCAACGAGCCGTTTTTGAACAGAATCGCGTCAGGGACCCCGGCCTTGCCAATGTCGTGCACTAATGCCGCGAGATGTATCTGAGATACCTCGCGAGCTTCAAGAGCGAGTTCGTTGGCAATCGCTGTAGAGAGCTCCGCCACCCGGCGAGAGTGCTCCACAGTGGCTTCGTCCCGCACGCCCACAGCGGTGAGCAATCCCGTGATGCCGTTGATCATCTCGGTACGCTGAGAGCGAG
>CAXBOF010000234.1:0-4502 GCA_963977205.1 uncultured Phycisphaera sp.
GGCCTCTGGCCGCGACGCCATCCCTCCGGACTCCTCGTCGCGTCCGAACGTGGCGGCGATGGCGAGCGCGCCGCCGGTCGCCTTCGACCATTCGAGCAGCCGCTCGCCCGCTGATTTGATCTCACTCTCCGTCTTCGTGCTATCGCTCATCGCTTGCCTCCATGTACGCCGTAGTGGGGAACCGGCGTAGTACACCCTGCCTGCATGGGAAGGCAAGCACGATGCCGCGAGAAAATGCGAATTTGTTGACTGAAATTTGCGTCGCAGAGGAAACACGGCCAAATGGCGTTGGATCCTCGTGACGAGCGACCATGGTCTGGTACGGGGGCACGCGCGCCAACACGCCGAATCGGCGTACCATGATGCATCGATGACACGATCAGGTACACCACATCACGACTGGCGCGCGGTGCTCGCAGAGGTACGCGATTGTGCGAAACGCTCGGGTACGAGTGCGACGCTCACCCGCAAGCTGAACGATCTCGAAGCCGCGGTGACCGCGGAGATCGACGCTCTCAACGACGCCCGCCGCCGGCGGATCGTCGGCCCGCGTGCGCGTATCTGTGCCGCCACCTACACCGTCGAGGGCTCGCCCCGCGGCCCTGCCCTGACCGAAGTCCGCCCCGACGCGTCGGCCAGGCCGTACAAGGTGCCGCTGCCGCACTACCGGGCCGTTGCTGCCGCCGTCGCGGCCGCGCCCGGGCCGCAGCTCTTCGCTGCCATCAAGGCCGCGGCGGGGCGCGGGCTAGGCGAGGAGCTGCCCGACTACGCCGCCCGCGTCAGCCTGCGGTTCTGGTCCGCCGCCGGCCTCGTGCATCATGAGGGTGCCCGCTTCACCCGCGTCGGTACCAAGGCCGAGTTCACGCGTCGGGTGCGGGGCGCTTGGAAGAACGCTTCGTCCGCCCCCTTTGAGGTCTATCCAGATTGAAGTACTCGCCGAGCTTGTCGAGGGCCTCGAATAAAGCTGCCAATTCTTCTTCCCGGTAGTGACGGGCGGGCTTCTTGTCGCCGTGGGCGAGGTATTGGTAGACAACATGGGGCGTGGTCCCGCGCACGATGCGTTCGAGCTCTTGCGCGCCGGTTGACCGGAATGACTTGGCCGTGCGCCTCGGGTCTTCGTTCTTTTCCTTCGTGAGAACCTGGTCCACGAAGGCGGTGAGTTGTCGGCTGATGTTGCTGTACCCCTCGCCAAACGGCAGCTTGTCGGGCGTGCTCTCGACATGGGCTTCGAGGAGCGCCTTCGTGACAGGCCAGAGCTTGTGTGCCTGGGCCGCGCCGGTCTTGCTGCGTTGTCGCAGGACTTCGCCGAGATCGAAGTCGATAGCTTCGCGTTCAAGTGTTCGGATATCCGCGGTATCCAGCGTTCAACCCCAACGCCATCACGAGCTTCATGCGGTCGTCCGCCTGAGCCCACAATTCGTGGATTTCTTCGAGGCTGAAGAACGTCGGGTTAGGGTCGTCCTTGCCGACTCGCGACCAATGTCGGTCGATCGCACGCGGCATGTTGGTCAGATATCCGCTCTTTACAAGGTACTCGCAGAACAACCTCACCTTGTCCAAGCGGCCCTTGCACCATGCCTTCGAGAGACCCCGCTCGTTCATCTCCTCGATGATGTGCTCGCGGTAGTCCGCGATGACGCGCCAGTTCGCCTCAAGGTCACGCGTCAACAGGATCGATGGATCGGTTTCCGCCAGAAACTCAATGAACGGCTCGATGTTGGTCCTGAATGATCTAATGTGACTCGACGATTGATTGGCCGACCTCTTCTCGTTCTTGACGGACTCGATCCATTTGGTCTTGAGATCGTCGAGCGGAGCACTTGCGTCGGTGACAGCGGCCCGGCCGTGGGCCGCGAGCATCGCTTCCAACTCTGCGATCCGGGCTTCCTTGGTCTCGATGACTTCTTCGAGAATCGCCGCCCGCCACGCCCGACGGAGTAACTCCGGGATCTCTTCATCAACAACGATCCGCTCCAGCACCTGCTTGATGGGACGGTTGAAGAACCGGTGGAGATCCTCGACTTGGACTGCCACCTCCTGGATCTGCTCGGTGTGCCGGGCTGCAAAGTCCCGGATCTCTTGCCCACCGGTGAGCAACTGCTCCTTGAGCTGGGCCTCCTGCACACCCCGGGCATATGCGACTTGGTCTTCCGGCCCACTGCCTCCCCTGCCCACCCAGTACGCGTGCTCTTTGCCGTCAATCGTCCGGCGGAACCGCCAGCACTTCTCCCGGTCATTCCACCGCAGCTTCGGTGACTTGCCCCGTCCCGTGCGTGATCCGTTTCGCTTTGCCATCCACTGACCATCCGCTTTGCTCCGGATTGAGCACGCAAGGCACTCCTCCCCGGCGGATGGATCGTAGCCCAAAACGGATGCAAAAACGGATGTCTGGAGAACGACTGGCGAAAACCCGAAACCCCCAAAACGACACAAGCCCCGGCAATGCCGAGGCTTGTGAAAGTACCCCCCTCAGGACTCGAACCTGAAACCCGCTGATTAAGAGTCAGCTGCTCTACCGATTGAGCTAGGGAGGCAATGCTGCAGCCGGTTGGCTGCGAGCGGACGGATGGTAGGTAGGGTGCCAGGAACCGTCCACACCCGGCCCGGCTTCCTCTCTTTTTCGGAGCTCGCCGATGGGGGGCGTGCTTGGTGGGTGCCTTGCGGCTGCCTCTTTGCTTGGCAGCTCTTTGTTCGGGCTGTGCCAGATGAAAATCCGTTGACCCCTCTGCTCCGTCGCGCTAGTGTTGGGGCCTTCTTTAGAGAGGCCTGCCTTGGCCGAGTAGGGCACCACGCTGCAAAGCACACCCGGGCGGTTTCGTCCGTGTCAGAACCGAGGATGTCAACATGCTCCCTCCACAAAGAGTCAGCAAGGGTCGTAGCCGTCGCCGTCGTTCGCACGAGGCGCTCACCGCGATCAAGCCGGCGATCTGCCCTGTCAGCGGCATGCCCAAGCGGAACCACCGCGCGTGCGCCGAGTCTGGCTATGTCCGTCCCGGGCTGACCATCAAGGTCCGCAAGCTCGGTATCGGCGTCGAACGGGACTAATTTATGCGTTTAGCTGTTGACGTCATGGGCGGCGACAATGCCCCCGACGACATCCTGCGTGGCTGCATTGATGGCCTCAAGCATCTTGCGCCCGATGACAAGCTTGTTCTCTTCGGGAACGAGCGCGACATCGACGAGGTGCTCTCAGAAGTCGGCGTCAGCGATCCTAGAATCGAAATCGTGGCGACCACGCAGGTCATCGAGATGGCCGAGTCGCCCTCGCTTGCCGTCAAAGGCAAACCCGATTCGTCCATCGTGCAGATGTGCCGGTACAGCTCGCAGCGAGAGCAGGACCCGGCCAAGCGCTGCGACGCGGCCCTTTCGGCGGGCAACACCGGCGCGTGCGTGGCTGCGGGCATCATGCAGATGAAGCGGCTGCCGGGCATCCACCGCCCGGGGATTTCCGTGGCCATGCCCAGCATGCACGGCCCGATGGTGCTCTGCGATGCCGGCGCCAATCCTGAGCCGACCGCGACGCATCTCTGGCAGTACGCGATCATGGCCGACGTCGTCGCCAAGCGGATGCTGCACATCGAGAACCCGCGCGTTGCGATCATGAACATCGGCGCTGAAGACTCCAAGGGCACGGGCACGATCAAGCAGGCCCGTGACATGATCAAGTCCACGCCCGGGCTCAACTACATCGGGTTCATTGAGGGACGCGAGTTCTTTGCGGGCGTGGCCGACGTGGTTGTGACCGACGGCCTGATGGGCAACGTCGTGCTCAAGACCGCCGAGGGCATCGCCAAGAGTCTCTTCGAGGCGATCGGGCAGGAAATCCTCGAGATCGATCCCGATCTGATGTCGCGGTTCGCCCCGGTTGCCAAGTCGATCTGGGCCAAGAACGATTATCACGAGCACGGCGGCGCTCCACTGATCGGCGTGAACGGGACGCTGTTCATCGCCCACGGTTCGAGTGAGCCGCGTACCATCGCCAACGCAATCCGATCCTGCCGCGAGTATGTATCCGCCGGGATCAACGACGGCATCGTTCAGAGGATCGCCGAGGCAGAGGCAGCTGTTTCACCGCAGGCTGCATCCGCTTGATCATTTTCGACTCGCCGCGATCCCGGCTGGACCGCACGCGGGTAAAGCCGTGACGGACAGTAAGGGGCCGCGTTTATGCCAAATCACGGTGAACGTCAGTTCGGGATCGAGATTGTCGGAATCGGTGCGCACACGCCAAGCCAGGTCGTGACCAACAAAGATCTCGAAGGCATGATGGATACCTCCGATGAGTGGATCCAGCAGCGCACCGGCATCAAGCAGCGCTACAAGACCGATGCCGAGAACGGCGAAACCGTCCTGCACCTTGCCAAGGGCGCACTGGAAAAAACGCTCGCCGACGCGAAGATGGACGCGAGTGAACTCGATCTCATTCTGCTGGCGACCATGTCCTCGGAGATGACCTGCCCCCCCACCGCCAGCCGACTGACCGCGATGGTCGGCGCGGGCAA
>CAXBOF010000235.1:0-4501 GCA_963977205.1 uncultured Phycisphaera sp.
AACGTCGCGATCACCTTGAGTTCAACCGCGATCGGTGCATTCCCGCCCTGTGGCAGACGTGAGACTTCGATCGTCGTTCGTGTCGGGTTCGGCTTGCCAGGACCCGCGAAATACTCCGCGTAGAGCTTGTTATATGCCGCAAAGTCTCTTGGCATATCTGTCAGGAACGCGAGCACATCGATGATGTTCTCCCACTTGCTCCCCGCGTCCTCGAGCACCGCGCGGATATTCTCAAAGCAACTCACGCACTGCGCCTCGATGTCATAGTCGATCATCTTGCCACCCGCGTCAAGCGTGACGCCCGGGATGTCCATCGCTACACCCCTTCCAGCTTGACACACACATTCTTGGGCTCGGTGAAGAACTTCAGCGCATCAACGCCACCCTCGCGCCCGACACCCGAGGCCTTCGACCCGCCGAACGGCGTGCGCAGATCGCGCAGCATCCAGCAGTTCACCCACACGATGCCCGCCTCAATCCCCGCAGCCACGCGGTGCGCCCGCGACAGATCGCGCGTCCACACCATCGATGCCAAGCCAAACGGCGTGTGATTGGCAAGCCGCACAGCCTCGGCCTCATCCGCAAAAGTCGTCACCGTCACCACCGGCCCGAAGATCTCGCCCTGCTGCACATCGCAGCCCATCTCAAGCCCGGAGATCACCGTCGGCGGGTAGAAATAGCCCCCTTCGCAGCGATCCGCATCAACGCGCACCGCCGCGCCCCCGCAGTGCACCACGCCCCCAAGCTCTCTCGCCCGCTCGACCGCAGCCGCGACCTTCGCAAAGTGCGACTCCGACACGAGCGAGCCGAACTCCGTCGCCGCATCATCCGGGTCGCCCACACGGATCCGCTTCGTGCGTTCGACCAGCCGCCGTGTGAACTCCTCGGCAATCGTTTGCTCGACCAGAATCCGCGAGCCACAGAGACAGATCTGCCCCTGGTTGCTGAACGAAGCCCGGCAAGCCGTCTCGACCGCCTGATCGAGATCCGCATCCGCGAAGATCACGTTCGGGTTCTTCCCGCCGAGTTCGAGGCTCACGCGCTTGAGCATCTTCCCCGCCGTGCTCCCGATCCACTGGCCCACCGCCGTCGAGCCGGTAAACGAGATCGCCGGGATCCCGGGGTGTTCGACGATCGCCCTGCCGCAGGGCTCACCCGTGCCGTGGACGATGTTCATCACATCCTTGGGCAGCCCCGCCTGCTCCGCGAGCTTACAGAGCATGTACGCCGTCACGGGCGTCACTTCCGAGGGCTTGGCAACGCACGTGTTGCCCGTAGCCAAGACCGGCGCAATCTTCCACGACAGCAGATACAACGGCAGATTCCAGGGCGAGATCAGACCCGCAACTCCGCGTGGTCTCCTCAATGTGTAATTCAGCGCCACGCCATCCGTGTCATGCAGCTGCGACTCACTGTGCAAGATCGCGCCGGCAAAGAACTCGAAGTTCGAAGCCGCGCGAGGGATATCGACACTCCGCGCCACCGAGATCGGCTTGCCCGTATCCCGCGACTCCGCCCGCGCAAGCTCGTCGAGATTATCCGTGATGAGCCTTGCAAGCTTGTACAGCACCTGCGCCCGGTCATACGCCGGCGTACCCGACCATTCAGGAAACGCCCCGGCCGCCGCTTTGTACGCGCTCTCAACGTCCGCCGCATCCGAGGCCGGCGACTGGGCGTACACCTTGCCCGTGGCCGGCTCGAATACATCGAGCCACTTGCCCGACTCGGGGTCACGAAACTCACCACCGATGTAGTTCTGAATCCGCTGCATGGTGCGCCAGTTTACAGTGTCGGGAGCCTGCCGCCATCGACGGGCAGATTGATGCCATTGATATACGCCGCCGCGGGCGAAGCCAGGAACGCTACAGCCGCTGCGATCTCCTCAGCCTTGCCCAGTCGGCCTGCCGGGATCGAAGAAATCGCATCGTTCGTGACGTCTTCAACGCTCTTGCCCAGCTTCTTGGCCTTGCCATCAAAGAGCTCATTGAGCCTGGCGGTATCCGTGAACCCGGGCAGCACGTTGTTCACCGTGATGTTGTCGGGCGCCAACTCGGCCGCGATCGTCTTGGCCCAGCTTGCCACCGCACCGCGGATCGTGTTGGACACACCCAGCCCAGGGATCGGCGCCTTCACACTCGTCGAGATGATGTTGATCACACGCCCGTACCTCGACGCGCGAAAGCCCGGCACCAGCAGCTGCACCAGCTGCTGGTTGTTGATCAGGTGCGCCTTGAACGCATCCAGAAACGCAGAAGGACTCGCATCGATCGCCTTGCCGCCCGCCGGCCCGCCCGTGTTGTTCACGAGAATCTGCCACCGATGCCCCGACGAGATCGCCCCGGACACAGCAGCCGACACACTCGCCGGCTCGCTGAAATCCGCCGCGATCCACTCATGCGATTGATCGTGCTCACGCGGAAGCTCCGAGCACACCGCCTCAAGCCGCTGCGTGTTCCGCGCAAGCAGCGTCACCTCGGCCCCGAGAGTCGCAAGCTCAACAGCCGACGCCAGACCGATACCCTGCGTCGATCCGCAGACCAGCGCCTTTTTCCCGACCAGAGACAGTTCCATGCACGTTGCTCCTTGGCCCAGCGTAGGCCATCGGCGTCGCCTTCTTCCGGCGACGCGCATAAGAAAGGGCCCCTCCCGCGTGGGAGAGGCCCTGAGTTGATCAAATCATCTTGCGATCAAGACTCCGCTTACGGGCAACCAGCGTTGTAATTGGACACCCAGGCGCTGAAGTCGGCCGGGCTCACCATATCGTCCTGGTTCTGGTCCGCCACCGCCGCATCGCCCGAGTTGAACGCCGCGACCCACGCGCTGAAGTCCGCCGGCGAAACATTGCCATCACCATTGGTATCAGCAAGGCAGTACCCGCTCGACGGAACAACAAGTCCCTTGAGCACGACATCGTCGATGTTCCAGCCGCAGTAGGTCACCGACGTGTCCGTCGTGCCCATGATCCAGCGGATCTGCAGATTGGCGTTGCCGTCGGCGTGCGCCGAGATGTCAAAGTTCTGGCTCTGCCAGCCGGCATCCGTGAACGAACCGGCCGTGTGATTCCAGACCTGCTGCCACGCCGAGCCGTTGAACACCTCAATCGAGGCGTGGTCATATGTGCTGCTCTCGACACCGAGCCACCGCTCGAACTCGAGCGTCACACCGCTCGCGCCCGACGCATCGATCGCGCCGGTCGTCAGCGGCTGCTGAGGCATGTTGTCGGTGTACTCGCCGCTCAGGTTGTAGCCGTACACATTGGCTCCGGTCGCACCCGCCGACGGATCGCCGTCGATCCCCGCCGGGACACCAAACGCCCAGAGACCCGTGGTCGTCCAACCAGGGTTCGTATCCATGTTGAACTCGGCAAGCGTCGCGCTGCCCACGTTCGTCGTCACGAGCGCCAGCCCCGATGAGGCTCCGTCGTCCGTCGAGTAATCGAACATGTCAACACCCGCGAAGAACTCATCAGGCCTGTAGCTGACCGAATCGCCCGGCAAGGTCGTCGGCACGCTGGTGATCTGGGCGCCGCCCGGGATGAACAACTCACCGTTGGCCGGCAGCGACTCGACAATATAAACGAACGGCCCGTTGACACTCTGACCATCGAGCATGACGGTCGAGAGCGCATTGGCGGGAACATCGACATCCACGTCGTTGGCCACCGGCAGGCAGCCGCCCGACTGCGAAGCGATCCGCAGCGCCCACGAATTGAGCACGCCAGTGTCCTGCCCGGCGTTGTCGCTCACACGCAGCGTCCAGGTGCCCGTGGCGATTTCTGTCTCAAAGTCCGCAAGCGCGCCCGGCCCGTCCGGTGTCGAGCCCCCGTCGTCGTCATAGGTCATGACGAGGTTGTCCGTGCCACCGCCCGAGCGGTCGTGCAGCCGCACAACCGTGCCCTCGGGCGACTCGACTTCAACGATCAGATCGCCGATGTACGTGTGCGAAATATCAACCTCAATATCCAGGTCCGCAACGCAGAACCCGTCGGGCACATCGATCATCGTCGAGTACGACGAGTTGTCGCTGATCGCGATCGCGGGGCTGTCCTCGTACAGGTAGCGACCCACATCCAGCGAGACGCCCCGGCTGGTATCGCCGATCGTTCCCTGCACGTTGTCCATCACAACGCTGCCCGTGTAGAGCCCGTTGGAAAGCGCAGCCGCGTTCCCGCCGATACCAACCGTCACGACCGCCATGTCGCCCGTGCCGCTCAAATTCACACTCGTCGGCCCGGTCGAGCCGTTGAGCATGATCCACGACTGATCGGGGACAATGTCCACCGTCACGGGTGTCGGACGCGTGCTCGTGATCGTGTAGAGTTGTGTGCCCGAGAACGGCCCACCATTGGGACCGCCCGTCACAAGATCCGTCGCCGGGCTGACGGTGATCCCCGTCTGCCCGATCTCGAGCGTGCTCAGGAGTGAGAGCGTCCGCCCGTTGGTCAGATCCTCGAGGCTGATCGTCGTCTCGTAGATCCCCGCAGCAAGGCCGGCCGCGCCCG
>CAXBOF010000236.1:0-4500 GCA_963977205.1 uncultured Phycisphaera sp.
CCGCTCGCTGGTGAGGATCGCGATGGAATGGTGAGGGATCATCGCTTTCATCCATGAGACGTCCTGGACCGTGATTTGACTGCGAACCAACGCGAGCATGCCCGCAAATACCACAACGCTGACTGCAATAATCGTGACATTGATCGCCGTGTTCTTGAGCATGTGCAGCATAAAGGCAAGCATGATGAGCGCCATGACAGAGCCCATCATGATGGACATGTACACCCGCATCTCACTCCAATACACATGATCGAGAGCGTACGTATTGAGATACGTCAGCCCATACATGACGCAGGTGGACGTCGCGATCATTCCGCTGTATCTGAGATATGATGACCGTTGCTTCTTGGATACTTTCGTAGTGTCATTGTGTTTGTCCATTCTAACTTCCTTTCTTTCTGAACCTGACTAGAGAGAACATCCGTTTTCTCTCGGACACTACCAGATGTGTATGAATGATACATGAATGATGCTTTCGAGAGAGCTCACATACAACGCAGCCATTAGTCACCAGTCTTCGATGTCTGCTTGGCTGGCATGTATTTGCCCTGTTCTTGCCAAGCATTATCGATAACCTGAAGATACTTCGACGGTTCGGCACTGAGCTTGTCCTTGCAGCCGCCGCAGCAGAGCTTGACGAGCCGACCTGCGACAACCATTTCGACCGGGTCTCCCATGGAGCCCAGCTTGCCGCCGGAGACGACGCAGGAGTCCAGCGGATAGTCATCCCGCTGAGCCTCAATAACAGCTCGATCGAGTTCTTGGATGTACTTCTCGGGATCCGCCGAGAACTTCTTTTTGCACATATTGCAGCACAGACGTACCAAGCGGTTGCCGTGAACGATGTTGATAGCTTCCATGCTCCCACCCTCTGACAATTCCTCTCCTGTGACGAGGCATGTTTCGAGGGGGTAGTACAGCATCTGGTCCTTGATCATCGCCTCATCGACATTTTTCCACGAATCTTCGAGGTTTTTTTCGAATGTACCGACGCAGCCGGCGCAGCAGAGTCGGACCTCGCGGCCGTCGTAGGTCTTGACGATCGCTTCGCCCTTCGAACCGAGTTCTTTGCCAGATACAGCGCATGTGCCCAGCGTGTACGGCTGGACCTGCGTGTCAGCAGATTCAATCGCCGCTTTCTTCTCGGCGTGATTCGGATGATGCGCATTGTCAGCGTGTTGCGCAGAGGCAAGCGGTGCAGCGCATGTCACGCAGAAGCAGAGAGCAAGTGTTGACATAGTCATCGGGATTCTCCTTGTGCCAAAGGCACGCTCAGGTCATTGGACGAGTCTCGCCGTGAAAGCCTGAACTTCCACTCTTGCGTCCAGCAGTACAGGATCGGAACAACAAACCAGGTCATCGAGGCGACAGCCATGCCGCCGAACGATGGGATGGCCATGGGAACCATGATGTCAGAGCCGCGTCCGGTGCTCGTCAGGACAGGCAGAAGCGCCAGAATAGTTGTGGCGCTGGTCATCACCGCGGCACGGATACGAAGCTGCCCGCCGCTGACAACGGCGGCGCGGATCGCTTCGATCGAATTGGGTTTCTCTTCGGCCATCGATTGCTCGATCCGCGTCGCCATGATGACGCCGTCGTCCGTGGCAATCCCGAAGAGAGCCAGGAAGCCGACCCAGACGGCCACACTCAGGTTGTATGGCTCCACCTGAAAGAGTGCTCGCAAGTTTGTACCGAGCAGGTGCGTATCGAGGAACCACGGCTGGGCGTAGAACCAGAGCATCATGAAGCCGCCACCCCATGCGACAAAGACTCCTGAGAAGACCATGAAGGTGACGCCCACCTTGCGGAACTGGAAGTAGAGCAGCAAGAATATGACAACGAGTGAGAGTGGAAGCACGATACTCAGGCGCTTTGCAGCGCGTACCTGGTTCTTGAACGAACCCGAGAACTCGTAGCTGACCCCTGCGGGCACAATGAGCGCGCCGGTATCGATGGCATCCTGGATCACCCGCTGCGCATCACGGACAACGGTCACCTCGGCCTTGCCCGGCATCTTGTCGAAGAGCACATACGACACGAGGAATGTGTCCTCGCTCTTAACCATCTGCGGCCCGCGTCGGTATTCGAGCGTCGACAATTCACGCAATGGCACCTGCGCGCCCATCGGCGTCGGGACGAGGATGTCGCCGAGCGTTTCGGGCTGGTCACGCAGCTCGCGGAGATAGCGGACCCGAACGGGGTAACGCTCGCGCCCTTCGACGGTCATACTCAGCGGCTTGCCGCCGATGGCGACCTCGATGACTTCCTGCACATCGGCGATGCGGAGCCCGTACCGAGCGATCTTCTCGCGGTCGATCTCGATTTCGAGGTAGGGCTTTCCAACGACACGATCGGCGAACACGGCCGCTGGCTGGACCGAGGGGACCTGCTTGAGGAGTTGTTCGAGTTCAAGCCCGAACGCCTCGATTGTTTCGAGATCCGGGCCGTACACCTTGATCCCCATCGGTGCGCGGAAGCCCGACTGGAGCATGACGATGCGGGTTTCGATGGGCTGGAGTTTGGGGGCGCTGGTCACACCGGGCATGTCGGCCGCGGCGACGATGGCGTCCCAGATGTCCTGATTCGACTTTACCTCGTCACGCCACTGGCGGAATGGACGGCCATCCTCGTCTTCGATCAGTTCTCCATTTTCATTGCGCACATACTCGTCGGCTTCGTTGTCAAATCGAAAGTTCAGTCGGTGCCCATTCGCATCCGTGCGGTACTCGCTCTTGTACTGGATGATCGTTTCGATCATCGAGATCGGAGCCGGGTCGAGCGGGCTCTCGACGCGTCCGATCTTGCCGACGGCGAGCTCGACCTCGGGCACGCTCATGATCCGTTGGTCGAGCTCCTTGAGGATGTCTGTCGCTTCGCCGATCGATGCGTGCGACATGGTGGTTGGCATGTAGAGGAATGCGCCCTCATCGAGCGAGGGCATGAACTCGCTGCCGAGTCCGGGGAACGCGTGGGCGACCTCGATCATCGATTCGCGTTGACGGAGTGATTCAGGGAGCCAGCCCCACAGCTTGTCGAAACCAAGCCAAACGGTGGAACCGAAAAGAATGACAAATACCGCCGGAATGAGCCCGATCACCTTGTGCCTGAGTGTCCACGCGAGCACGTGCGGGAACGCCAGCCGGATGAGCCAGAATGCGACCAGCAGTCCGCCGACGATGACACCGATGAATAACGAATTTCCAGCGAGTCCCGACTCGGGACCGAGTGGTTCCCAGGCGCCGGCGAGCACGATGAGCACTACCAGAACCGCGATCAGGTTCGCAGACCATTGCAGGCCCCGTGCGACAAGAGCCGGGAGCAGGGGCCTGACAAGATAGAACGCGCCGAACGCAAGGAGGATGATGCCGCCGATGACGTGCAACCAGATTGCGACAGCCAGTCCGGTCAGTGTCAGCAGCGCCGCTCCGATTGATCGGAACGATTTCGCTCTGATCTTGTATCCCATGAGGACATGGGCCGCAGAGGGCAGGATGGTCAGGGCGATGATGATCGAAGCGATCAGCGCGAAGGTCTTGGTGTAGGCCAGCGGCTTGAACAGCTTGCCCTCGGCCGCTTCCATCGTAAAGACAGGCAGGAATCCAACAACGGTTGTCGCGACCGCGGTCAGCACAGCGCTGCCCACTTCGCATGTTGCCCGGTAAATCACATCGATGGTCGGCTCGGTGTTTGATTCGTCGGCCTGAGCTTCGTCGAGGCGTCTGAGGATATTCTCGCTGAGGACGATCCCCATATCCACGATCGTCCCGATGGCGATCGCGATACCCGAGAGCGCAACGATGTTCGCATCCACGCCAAAGAGTTTCATCCCGATAAACGTCATGAGCACGGTGATGGGGAGCATCGCGCCGATGAGCAGGCTGCTGCGAAGGTGCATGACCATAAGGACAACAACGATGATCGTGACGAGTACCTGCTGCGAGATCGCCGAGTTCAGCGTTTCGAGTGTCTCACGGATCAGGCCGGAACGGTCGTAGAAGGGCACGATGGTGACGCGGCTTTCCGTGCCATCGTCCAGCACCTTTGCTGGCAGTCCCGAGGCGATGTCACTGATCTTGTCCTTGACCCGCTCGATGGTTGCCATCGGGTTCTCGCCGTAGCGCACAACGACGACACCCCCTACCGCTTCCTGGCCCGCCTTGGAGAGCACGCCGCGACGCAGCGCCGGCCCGAGCGAGACCTTGGCGATATCGCCAACAAGAATGGGCTGACCTTCTCTGGCGGTGATCGCGGCCTGTTCGAGATCTTCTACGCTCTCGATGAATCCGAGCCCGCGGATGATGTACTCCGCCCGGTTGACCTCGATCGTCCGCGCACCCACATCGAGATTGCTCTGGCGGACAGCGCCGATGACCTGCTGAAGCGAAATGCCCGCGGCCCGCATCGCGTCGGGGTCGACATCGACCTGGTATTCCTGCACGAACCCGCCGATCGAGGCGACCTCGGCGACGCCCTCGACTCCCGCGAGCTTGTACTTGACGA
>CAXBOF010000237.1:0-4497 GCA_963977205.1 uncultured Phycisphaera sp.
CTGTCCCCAAGGGGCCGAGGCTCGAAGAAATGGTCGACCAGCTCAGCCAGGTCGGAGCGGCCAGCTGGGGGCCTTTACGGTCCGAGCGTTCGGTCGTGAACCCGCGCGAGGGCAAGCTTGAGCGATTGGAACGGGTCTGCCAGGAGTCCGCCAAGCAGTGCGGCCGGGCGTGGCTCTTGCAGGTCCAGCCCTCGCTGAGCTTCAAACAGCTGCTCGATGCGCCCGGTCCGGTGGTAGTCGCCGATGCCTCGGGCGAGCCATACAAACCGATGCGCACCCAGCGACTCACACTGGCGGTGGGCCCAGAGGGCGGCTGGTCGAGCGCGGAGCTGGAGCTGCTCCGCCGGAGCGGGGCGAAGATCACCCGGTTCGGGTCGCACACCATGCGAGTCGAGACGGCCGCGGCCGCGGCTTGCGCGATCGTCATGGATCTGGAGCAGCGTCAGGGCCCGCCGCCGGGTATACCCGATGTGGAGGTATCACAATGAAGAAGCTCGCAGCGATCGTTCTGACCTCGGTACTCACTATGACCGCGCACGCCCAGCAGGAACTCGAAGACCGCGCCAGCGCCATCGCCGAGCGCGCAATCGAGTATCTCCGTACCCAGCAGCACGACGCTGGCGGGTGGAGCGTGCGAGACGAAGGCCCCAACTTCCCCGCTGTCACTGGGCTCGTGGTGACGGGCATGCTCCTGGATCCAGAGATCAACGCGGGCGACCAAGATGTTGGCGAGGGTCTCGGGTACATCCTCAGCTTCCGTCAGCCCGACGGCGGGATCTACGACCGCGTCTTGGCCAGCTACAACACCGCGATCTGCCTCTCGGCGCTCACACTCGCGCGTGACGAGCTGCCCGAAGCGGAAGAGAGCGTCGAGCCGGCGGTGAAGTTCCTGCGTCAGCTCCAGTGGGGCGCGGATCAAACGGTGCAGGGCGCCCTTTCGGATGAAGCCCAGCCCGTAGCGCGCACGCATCCGTTTTATGGCGGCGTCGGGTACGGCAGCCACAGCAGGCCCGACAACTCCAATCTCAACTTCTGGCTCCAGGCGCTGCAGGACGCGGGTGTGCCGGGCGATGACCCCGCGGTGCAGCGGGCGCTCGTCTTTCTTGAGCGCACACAGATGAACGGCGCGACGAACCCGATGCCCTACGCCGAGGGCTCGACCCAGGGCGGGTTCATCTACTCCGTCGGCACCTCGGGCAATGAGACCGACATCGGCGAGTCCAAGGGCGCGACGATCGAGGAGACACTCTCGGACGGCTCGACCGCCAGCAGGCTCCGCGCCTACGGCTCGATGACCTACGCGGGCTTTAAGAGCTTCGCCTACGCCGGCCTCGATCGTTCCGACCCGCGCGTGCTCGCGGCCCGCAAGTGGATCGCCCAGAACTACACACTCGAAGAGAACCCGGGCGTCGGGACCGACGGGTACTACTACTACCTCATGGTCTTCGGGCGGGCGCTCAACACCTGGGGCGAGAAAGTCGTCAGCGTCCAGGAAGAAGACATGATGCTCCGGCGAGACTGGGCCGAGGATCTGATCGATACACTCGAAAGCCTCCAGCAAACCGACGGCTCGTTCCGCGTGGTCGATGACCGCTGGATGGAATCGGACCCCGTGCTCATCACCGCGTACAGCCTGATCGCGCTCCAGGAAGCGCGTGAACACCTCGAAACCCGCTGAATTTTCCGGAGTTCCACAGCATGCCCGATCATCCCGCGCACTACATCAACCTCACCGAGAAAGCCCGCCAGGCGTCCCGACTGCACTCGGTCGGAGCGCTGCTGGGCTGGGATCAGGAAACCTACATGCCCGCTGGCGGCGCCGATTCGAGGGCGGGCCAGCTCTCGCTCATCGCGCGGCTGCACCACGAGATGTGCACGTCCAAAGAGCTTGGCGCACTCATCACAGAGTGCGAATCCGACGAACGCCTGACTGAGGGCGACACGTGCGAGTCGGCCAACATCCGCGAGATGCGCCGAGACTACGACAAGCAGACCAAGGTCCCCGCGAGGCTTGTCTCCGAGCTGACTGAGGCCACGAGCCGTGCGCAGCACGCATGGAAATCGGCGCGGGCCGACTCGAACTTCGCGGCTTTCCGTCCGTTTCTCGACAAGGTCCTCGAGCTGAGCCGCGAGAAGGCCAGCTGCCTGGCCAACGGCAAGGGCGAACTCTACGACGCGCTGATCGACATGTACGAGCCGGGCGTCAAGGCGAGCGAGATCGAGGAAGTCTTTACGCCGCTGCGCAAGCAGATCACCGATATTGTGCGCACGATCGCCGAGAACGGCAAAGCGCCCAGCACCGAGATCCTCGAACGGCCCATCGCGACTGCCAAGCAGGAGGCGTTCGGCAAGTTTGTTGCCAAGTCCTGCGGCTTCGACTTCGAGCGCGGCCGCCTCGACATCACCACGCACCCGTTCTGCGAGGGCGTCGCCCCGGGTGACACACGCATGACCACGCGCTACCGCGAGTCGAGTTGGACCGATTCGCTCTATGGCATCATGCACGAGATGGGGCACGGGCTCTACGAGCAGGGCCTGCCGCTGGGAGAATCGCACGGGCAGGGGCACGTCGAGAGCCAGTTCGGTCTGCCTTGCGGCCAGGCGGTGAGTCTTGGGATCCACGAGAGCCAGAGCCGACTCTGGGAGAACGCGGTCGGGCGGAGCCTTGCGTTCTGGACGTGGGCGCTGCCTCACGCGCAGAAGCATCTGGGTCAGGTGATGGGCGACCAGACGCCCGAGTCGCTCACCCGCACGGTGAACACGGCCGACCCGTCCTTCATCCGTGTCGAGGCCGACGAAGGCACGTACAACCTGCACATCATGATCCGCTTCGAGCTCGAGCGGGCGCTGCTCTCGGGCGATCTCTCGACGACCGACCTGCCCGAAGCGTGGAACAAGGCGTACAAGGATGCGCTGGGTCTGGATGTGCCAAACGACCGCGAGGGCTGTCTGCAGGACGTCCACTGGTCGTTCGGCCTGATCGGGTACTTCCCGACGTACACACTTGGCAATCTCTACGCGGCTCAGTTCTGGGAGAAGGTCCGCGAAGAAAACACGGACCTCGACGAGCAAATCGCCAAGGGCAACTTCGCGCCGCTCTTGAGCTGGTTCCGTTCGAGGGTGCATATCCACGGCAGGCGGTACACGCCCTCGCAGCTGTGCGAGCGGGCCACGGGCAAGCCGCTCTCGGCCGAGCCGCTTGTGCGCCAGCTCAAAGAGAAGCTCTACCCGGCGTACGGCATCAAGCAGTAAAGCTCAGAGCTTCGTTTCCGCTTCGAGCTCGTGGACAAGTGCATCGGCGAGGTACTCGTACTGCGCGAGCGTGTTGTACACCTGCGCGCTTAGACGGATGTAGCGTTTGCCGTCGAAGGGCTGACCCAGATAGGCGCTGGGCACCCAGACGGGCACCTGCACGCCGTGGTTCGTGACGAGGTTGTCTTGGAGCGCGTTGGAGTAGAGCGTCGGGCGCTTGGCGATGGCCTTACGCCGCTCGGGCGGGGTGTCAGGCAATGGCACGACCGCCAGCGGGCCGATGAGCTCGTCCGAGGCTGGCGCGGTCATGCCGAGTCGCTCAAGCAGCACGTCCCGCCCACGCATCACCAGATCGCGGTTGTGCGCGATGATCTCGCTCCAAGGGCGTTCTGCGCACTCGGGCACACGCTCGACCGCGTCGGCTATGGCGAGCCTTGCGGTCGGGTCATCGGTGCCGACGTAATCGAATTCGAGATTGAACTTGCTGCGGTTCTTTGTGCCTTCCGTGGCGTTGGCAAAGTTGGAGAGCGCCAGCGGGCGAAATCCCTGCTGGTGCTCGGGGCGGACATAGAGAAAGGCCGAGCCCTTGGGCGAGCAGAGCCATTTGTGGCAGTTGGAGGTGATGAAGTCGGCGCCGATCTTCGTGACATCCATCTCGATCGCGCCCGGGCCGTGGGCGGCATCGACGAGAGTGGTGATGTCCCGTGCGCCCAGCGCGTGCACGAGGCGCGCGGCCGGCAGGATCAGGCCCGTCGGGCTGGTGATCAGGCTCATCATGCACAGGCGCGTGCGATCGGTGACGCCCGACATGACGATCTCAAAGAGCTGGTCGGCTGTCACCGGCGCGGGCTGGTCGAGCCAGGGCAGTTCGACACTGACGACCTTGGCCCCGGACCTGGCCGCGGCCCGTTTAATGATGTTCTGGCACGCGGGGTACTCGTGGCTGTTGACGAGGATCTCATCACCCGGGCCGAGCGGTTTGCCGCCCTTAAGCCCGATGCCCTGCATCGCGTTGTCGAGCACGGTCGCGACCGACTGTGTGGCGTTGGCGAGGAAGACGTAGTCCTCGGGCCTGCCGCCGGTGAGCGAGGCGATGGCTCGGCGCGAGCGGTCTGTTTGGTGGAAGAGCTCATCGCAGTAGAAGCTGACGGGCTCGCGCTCGATGCGGTCGCGCATCTGCTGCTGGGCCTCGATGACGGGCGTGGGGCACGCGCCGAACGAGCCGTGGTTCAGGAACGCGACCTC
>CAXBOF010000238.1:0-4482 GCA_963977205.1 uncultured Phycisphaera sp.
AGATCACCCAGAACAGACCGGTCATGATCGCAGCAAAGAGCACCACGCCCACGACCGGATGCGTGAACGCACGGTCGAAGCGGTCGGTCAGCCGGTCGTCCTCGTCTCGTTCGTCGTGACTCGACGCGACATCCGCGTACACGCCATCCGCCCAGAGCTCGAGCGCTGCCGCGTCCGCGGGGAACTCGAATTCCGAAGCTCGCGCCCGCGCCAGCGTCGGCAGGATCTCGTTGACCCCCTGCTTCGTCTTGGATGACACCACCACCACCGGCACGCCGAGCAGCGCTTCGAGTCGATCCGCATCGATATGAATCCCGCGCCGGCTCGCAGCGTCGGCCATCGACACCACCACCACGCTGGGCAGCCTACGCGCCAAGACCTCGCCCGCCAGCCGAAGATTCCGCAGCAGGTTCGTCCCATCAAGCACAAGCATCACCGCCTCGGGCGGCCTGGCGCGCCAGCCTTCGGGCGCGGTGTTGCCCTCAAGCACGCCCCGGCAGATCACCGACTCCGACTGATCGAGCGACAGGCTGTAGATGCCCGGCAGATCCACGAGCGTCGTCTCGCCCGCGGGCGTCTCGATCGTGGCGATGTGGGCGTCCTGAGTCGTGCCCGGGAAGTTGGCCGTCTTCTGCCGGCGACCAGCAAGCGTGTTGAACAGGGTCGTCTTCCCGACGTTCGGGTTGCCGATGAGCGCAACCGTGCGCGGGATCGCGGGCTTTGATGCGCTCGGTGTCGGCTCGGATGCGGTCGTCGTGGGCTCGATCACCGGCGTCTCTCAGCAGGGGCGGACGTGCAGATGGTCCGCCAGCCGCTTGGCCAGCGCGATCCGGCAGCCGCCGGCCTTCGAGCCGATGGTCACGATGCAGGGCTCCCCCATCTTGCAGACCTTGAGCTCGCACTCGGGCCGAAGCCCCATCGCCCGCAGCGCCTCCCCCTCGCCGCTGTCCAGCGTGGTCGAATCCAGACGGGCCGACTGCCCCCGCGTGAGCTGGGAAAGCCGAATGGGCGATTTGGGAGCAACAGGTGCGGTGATCACGCCCAGACTCTAGGCCAATTGAGACTGGTTCGCAACTTTAGAACCTATCTAAGCCCCTCACGTTCCCCGCTTGGCGATTTCCTCGAAGGACATGCAGTAGCCGGCTCGCCAGATGGGGAATTGGACCTCGCAGCGGAAGCCCACGTAGGCGTTGGCGTCCTCGCCGATGCGGCGGAAGGTGTGGTCGGTCAGCTCGCCGTGGCGGTGCCACATCGCCGAGTCCGCCGAGCCTATGCCGCGTCCGAGCAGTTCGAGCTTGGTCTGTGAGGGGAACCGCGTGGCCCAGCGGTCGCCGCCGGCGATCGAGAGCTTGGGGTACCAGAGCAGCGCATCGACCGACGGGCGGAACATGCGCTCGAGCTTCTCGTGGATCCAGACATCAAAGACCAGGTTCTGCACGGGCCAGTTGACGAGGTACCACACGCGCTCGAAGGCGCTCTGTTTCGTCTCCGGGTTGATGAAGGGCCACTTCGTGCGCGTCGCGGTGACGACGTCCAGCGCCATGCCCGGCTCGACGTGCTTGGGATCGATGACTTGCAAAAGCTGCCCGTTGTCGCCGCGACCCGTGATCTCGGGGAAGGGTGTCGTGGTGAAGGGCTCGAGCAGGGCCGTGGGCGTGCGCCCTTCGAGCCCTGTGTCATCCAGGAGCTTGCGGTCCCAGGCGCCCTTGGCCCAGCGGAAGTTGTCGCCCGAGCACACGACCAACGGCATGCCGCCTGGCTCCATCGTCGCGTGGAGGAAGCCGTGGATATAGGTTCGGCTGAGCGTGTCGCCTTCGAGATCGATGATGTTGATGGCGACGGCCGTCTGGCTGCTGCCGCCGGTGATCTGGCTCGCCGCAGCAAAGAGATTCGCGCGGGCGGCCAGGTCCGAGTTCCCCCCCGCCGCTCGCCCGCTGCCCAGACCCGCGTCGAGTCGATCGATAAGTTTGGTATGGCTGCCGGCGATGTCATCGATCAGGCGCGAGAACTCGTTGACCGAGGCCTCCAGGAGATCCGCGGATTCCTTGGTCACACCGACGCGGCGAGCCGCATCGATAAAGCCTTCGAGCCCCTTGACGCCCGGCACGCGCGCCAAAGTGATGATCGAAGCAGGATCCTGCAAGGCGTAACAGATGCGCTGGGTGGTGTTGCGGACGATGTCGAGGTAGCGGGCCATGCCGCTGCCGCCCTGGGCCTGCTCTGGAAGCTGCGCGACGACAGCCTCTAAATCAGAATGAAGCCTGTCCGCGACCCGCTGGGCCTGTTTGATTTCATTCTCACCTAGCGGGGCACGCGTCGGCTTTCTCTCTCGTAGAGCTGATCCAGGCATGCCCGACACCATATCGGCATACGCCGACTGATGCGAGCGGGAGCGTATAGATGTTTGGTTTTCGTAAGACATGGCCGAGCGTCCTGCTTTTGAGTTCTGCGAAAATTGATTTGATGGTTGACTTCAAATCAGTTTCGAGTATTCTGCCACAGAACCTCGGTCATGTCCAGACCTCAGTTCAGGAAAAGCTGGCAGCGAAAGCACAAGGGAAAGAATCAATGAGAACCGGCATCCTCCCAATCGCACTGATCGCCCTGGCGGGATCGGCGCAGGGCCAGAGCATCGAGATGCTCGGGTCGCTCGGCGGCTCGGGCTCCATCGCCCGAGATATCAACGATCTCGGCCAAATCGTCGGTGAATCGCTCCTTGCCGGCGATGCGGTCGCGCACGCTACCATCTGGAACAACGGCATCGCTTCAGATCTAGGAGGCCTGAGCGCGGGCGATAACTCCGTCGCGTGGGCCATCAACAACCTCGGCGTCGCCGTCGGATCCAACGACCTGTCCACCGGCGAGCGCACCGCTGCCCTCTTCCAAGCCGGCAGTGTCACCAACCTCGGAGCCACGATCGGCTCGCAAGGCAACAGCGTCGCCTGGGACATCAACGACGCGGGCGTCGTCGTTGGGCAGGCCCCCATCAATCCCGGCTTTGCCAAGGGGTTCGTCTGGGATCCAACCAACGGCGCACAGGCCGCGGGCACCATCCCGGGCTACATGGGCGGGGCGAATAAAGCCATCAACAACTCGGGCACCATCGTCGGGCACTCTTTCTTCTTTGGTGACCCCGACAACGCGACGCTGGCAACACCCGACGGCCGAGGCGGGTACGACGCCTTCTCGATCGGACCTGCAGGCTTCAACGTCAGCTTCGCTACAGCGATCAGTGACTCTGGCATCGTCGTCGGTCACACCAACGGCGGCGGGGCCGGCGGACCCACCGGCGGCTGGCAGGCCGTCATCTACGAGCCCGATGGCCAAGGCGGCACAAACTACGTCCCCCTCGGGTTCCTCGACGGACTCTCGATCTCCGAAGCCACCGACGTCAATGACGACGGGCTGGTCGTCGGTTTCGGGCTCGACGGCGACGGGCTGGGCATCCTGCCCAGAGCGTTCGCCTGGCACAACGGTGTCATGACCGACCTGAACGACCTGCTCACCCCGGACAGTGATTTCGTCAACCTCACACAGGCCACGGGCGTCAACGCTCATGGCGACATCGTTGGATTCGGCGAGACCCGCTCGGGCGAGCTGGCCGGGTTCGTCATCAAGGGATTCGTACCCGCACCGGGCACCGGGGTCCTGCTGGCGGCCGCGGGCCTGATTGCAAGCCGCCGGCGTCGGGATAACCACTGATTTCATCAAGCTCATTGCATCGGCAACGAGAAAGACCACACTCTGTATCACAACCACAGGAGATAGAAGATGCGCAACCTCATGGCCATTACCGTCGCGATGATCGCGGGAACCACCGCGGCTCAGACCCTCAACTTTGACAGCGAGACCGAAGGCTTCCTCGGCACCTCGTTCGATTTCAGCGGCGTCACCGTGTTCGCTGTCAACCAGAACACGGGCGTCAACCCCGATGGCTCGAACTACGGCCCCGGTGACTACGGCGACCAGGTCGTCATCGAAGACGCCAACCTCCTCGCCAACGACTTCGCCGAAGTCACTCCCGATAACGTGCTCAGCTTCGGCGGCTCATTCGTGCCGGGCGACAACCTCTCGATCAACCTCATGAGCCAGGTGTTTATCTCACCGAACACCGCCGTCGACTTCTTTGGCGTCGATCTCTTCCACTACGAGAACGGCCCGTGGGGCGGCATCGAGGTCATCGTCGAGGGCAGCGACCGCGGCTCGGTTGTTGTCTCAGAATCGTTCGTCATCTCAGACCTCGGCGGGCGTGACAACGTCAGGCACTCCCGCGTCGAGCTCTCGGGTGCTTCGTTCGATACCGTCCGCATCTACTCGAAGAACCCCGACGGCACGGAGAGCGTCTTCGCCACCGTCATGGACAACATCACCTTCGACGCGCCGAGCAGCTGCCTGGCCGACACCAACGGCGACGGCGCGGTCACCCCGGCCGACTTCAGCGCCTGGGTCGCCGCCTTCAACGCACAGGCCCCCGAGTGCGAT
>CAXBOF010000239.1:0-4476 GCA_963977205.1 uncultured Phycisphaera sp.
ATGCCGAGCGTAAAGAGGATCTTCCCACGCAGTTCGGCAATGCGGAAGACGTTCGCTAGCGCTTGAAACATGCCTCGGTCTGCTCCAGTAAGTACCCGCGAACCCTAGACCGCCACCCGATCCGTCTCGGATCAGTCGGCCTTCTTGCCGCGGCTGAGCTTCTTGGTCAAGTTCTTGGGTGCGCGGTCGTCGCTGTTGCGATCGACGCCCCGGACGTGGTCACGACGGGTGCCCGTTTCCTTGACGCTGCCGCCGGCCCCTTCGATGTGCTTGCGGGCACCATCGGTGACACGGTTGACCTCGACGTCGAGCTTGATCTTCAGGCCGGCCTCTTCGACCGCGCCCAGGATCTTGATATCCCGGCTGTCATCGCGGACCAGGCCCGCCTTGATGAGCGACTCAGCGGTCACCTTGCCACCATTGGCAAAGGCTTCGCTCTTGGCGATCTCGCGGAGGTTGACCGCCCAGAACTTCACGCTGAAGTTGGTGTTGGAGAAACCGAACTTCGGCATGCGCCGGAAGTAAGGCATCTGGCCACCCTCGAACTGGAACAGCGTGCTGTTGCCGCGACGGCTGCCGGCACCCTTGTGACCGCGACCGGACTGCTTGCCCCAGCCTGAGCCCTGGCCGCGACCGATGCGCTTGCGCTTGCGGTTCTTGCCGGCCTGCTCTGTGATCTCGTGAATCATCATGATCGATCTTCTCCGGCCTGCAAATCAGGCCCTGCTACAAGTCTGTGTCGGACGTTCCCGATCGGACTCAGCTCTCAGTCTTCTCTTCGCCGCCTTCAGCACCACCCTCGGCCGATGCCTCCGGTGCGGGGGCCTCGTCAGCAGGCTTCTCTTCGGCTGGCTTTTCCTCGGCCTTGGGGGCCTCGGCTCGTTCAACTCGGACTTCCTCAGCAGTCAGCACTCGGCCGGGACCCTTGCTGAACGAGGTGCCCTGCGACATGAACCGGCCGGCGCGTTCGATGCGTTCCTCGATGTCGGTCGAGCCGAGTTCCACACCGCGAAGCTCGGCGATGAGTTCCTTCGTGCGGAGGCGGCTCAGCGCGTCGAACACGGCCTTGATCACGTTGACCTTGTTGGTCGAGCCGTAAACCTTGGACATGCAGTCGGTGATGCCGACCAATTCAAGGATCGAACGAACGCTCGAGCCGGCGATAACACCCGTACCGGGCGAGGCAGGCAGCAGGCGAACGGTCGTGGCGAGAAAGCGGCCTTCGATCTCGTGCGGGATCGTGCCGCCGGTCAGCGGAACGCTGATCACGTTCTGCCGGGCGTGCTTCTCGGCCTTCTCGATCGCCATCGGGACTTCTTTGCTCTTGGCGTGGGCATACCCCACCCGGCCCCGGCGATCACCAACGACAACCATCGCGCCGAAGCTGAACCGTCGTCCACCCTTGACCGTAGCGGCCGTGCGGAAAATGCCCGCGGTGTGCGATTCGAGCTGCGACGATTTTTCCATCAACTCTGCCATGCTCATCCCATCCGCGGCCAACGCCGCGATCGATCAAACGATCCGAAACCTTAGAACTGCAGTCCACCCTCGCGAGCGCCGTCGGCCAGGGCCTTGATGCGCCCGTGGTACTGGAAGCCGCCGCGATCGAAGACAACCTTCTTAACACCCTTGGCGATCGCTTTCTCTGCCAGCTTTTTGCCGATTTCCTTGGCGGCCTCGGCGTTGCCCGTCTTGCTAATCGAGACGCCCTTGTCCCGGGTCGATGCCGCGGCGATCGTGTGACCTTCCATGTCGTCGATGACCTGGGCGTACACATGATTCAGCGAACGGTACACCGCAAGCCGGGGCTGCGTCGCCGTGCCGCCGAGCGTCTTGCGAGCGTTCTTCCGCCGACGCCAATGCCTCTTTGCTTTGAGCTTGTTCTTGTTCATCGATTCGATCCATTCGGCCAAAGGCCGATCCAAATACTTCTGAATTAGCTGCCGAACTGCTTGCCCTGCTTGCGCTTGATGACCTCGTCGGCGTACTTGATACCCTTGCCGTTGTAAGGCTCGGGCTTGCGGACGGCCCTTGTCATCGCTGCGAGCTGCCCAACCGCGTGCTTGTCCGCACCGGTGATCTTCACGAGTTGTTTCTCAACCGTGACGTCCACGCCCTGCGGGATGTCGACCATCACCGCGTTGGCGTAGCCAACCGAGAGCTTGAGCGTTTGACCGGTGACCTGGGCACCCCAGCCGACACCGACGACTTCGAGCGACTTCTCGTAGCCATCCTTCACGCCCGTCACCATATTCTGGATCAGTGCGCGGGTCGTGCCCCAGAGCGCACGGGCCTCACGGCTCGCCTCGCCCTTGATCGAGCAGACCACGGACTTCTCGTCCTCGCTCCAGCCGACATTGATCAGCGGCGAGAAGTCTCGGCTGAGCGTGCCCTTTGGGCCCTCGACCGAGACCGACTGCCCGTTGATTGTGATCTTCACCCCGCTGGGGATCTCGATCGGTTTGATTCCTACTCGCGACATCGTGCGCTCCCGTCAACTTTCCTCGAAACCGATCAATCCACCGTGCAAAGCAGTTCGCCGCCGACACGCTTCTGGCGGCAGGTACGATCCGAAAGCACGCCGCTGGAGGTCGAAACAATGGCGATGCCCATGCCCTGAAGCGGACGGGGCAGCTCTTCCACGTTCGAGTACACCCGGCAACCGGGCTTGCTCTTGCGGGTGATCGTGTTCAGCACGGTCTCGCCACGCGGGCCGTACTTCAACTTGACGCGGATCAGGCCCTGGCGGCCGTCTTCGATCACGTCGTATCCATTGATGTAGCCTTCGCTCACCAAGACGTCCGCGATGCCGCGGCAGACCTTGCTGTTCAGGCAGTCCACACCCTTGGCGCGGTTGTTCACCGCGTTGCGGATTCGTGTAAGCATGTCTGCGATCGGGTCACTCATGGCCATGGTCATCTGTCCTCGACGCTCGTGCGTCCGTTCTTCTTCGGCCCCAACTCTCTACAGTCCAATTCGATTTACCAGCTCGATTTACGCATGCCGGGGATCTTGCCCTCGAGGGCAAGCTTCCGCAGCATGATTCGGCTGATACGGAACTTGCGGTACACGCCACGTGCGCGACCGGTCAGCTCACAGCGACGAACCGTCCTGGACGAGTACTTCGGGGTGCGCTTCGACTTTGCGATTTGTGCTTTACTAGCCATATCAGTTCTTCGCCTCACTCTTGGCAAAGGGCATCCCGAGCTCATCGAGCACAAAGCGGCTCAACTCGGGGCTTGAATTGCGGAATACAAAGTTGATGTGCATGCCGTGGGTGAAATTCACCTCCGCCATGTTGATCTCGGGGAACACGCCCTGCTCCGTCAGACCCATCGAGTAGTTGCCCTGGCGATCGAACGACTTCACAGGCAGGCCGCGGAAGTCCTTGATGCGGGGGGCCGCAAGATGGATGAAGCGGTCCAGGAAGAACCACATGTTCTGACGACGCATGGTCACCATGAATGCGGTGTCGTAGCCCTCGCGGACCTTGAAGTTCGACACGCTCTTCTTGGCCTTGATGTCGATCGGCTTCTGGCCTGAGATCTTCGTCAAGGTGGCAGCGACCGTCTGCTTGATGTTCGCCGGGACCTTGGTCCCGTCGAGGTGACGACCGATGTTCACGTTGACCACGATCTTCTCAAGCTTGGGCTGAGCCATCGGGTTCTTGATGCCGAATTTGTCCGCAACGCCTTTGCGGATGCTCTCCTGGAAGAGCTTGGCGAGCCTGGGCTCGGGCAGGGGCCCGGTCGGCTCTGCATCGGCTTTCTTGTTCTTTGCCATCGCTTACGCTCCGCCGCTGGGGTCGCGGCTCTGTGTCCAATCGAATGCTCAGCTCTTTTTAGCCGGTGATACCTTGCCCAACACTTTGTCTCCAAGAACCGCCACGCGGTCCTTGCTGCCGTCGTTGTTCACGCGGAAGCGGACTCTGGAGGGCTTGCCATCGACCACGGGGCTCACGTTGGAGATGTGGATCGAGGCTTCCTTGGTGATGATCGTGCCCTGCGGGCTGACCCTGGTCGGGCGAACGTGCTTGGTCTTGAGGTTGACACCCTTGACGATCACGCGGTCGGACTTGGTCAGCACGCGAGAGATCTCGCCGGTCTGGCCCTTGTACGAACCCGCGGTCACCATGACCTGGTCGCCTTTGCGAACGTGTCGAGCTGCCATCACACCACCTCCGGTGCAAGCGAGACGATCTTCATGAAGTTCTTCTCGCGGAGTTCACGGGCGACCGGTCCGAAGATACGGGTGCCCTTGGGATTGCCTTCATCGTTGATCAACACGACCGCGTTGTTGTCGAACGCGACGTACGAGCCGTCGGCGCGGCGGGTAGGCTTTTTCGTCCGCACGATGATCGCCTTGTACTTATCGCCCGTCTTCACTTCCGAGCCGGGCAGGGCTTTCTTGACGGAGATCATGACCTTGTCTCCGACGAATGCCTGCTTGCGGGTGAAGCTGCCGCGGGCGGTAGAT
>CAXBOF010000240.1:0-4447 GCA_963977205.1 uncultured Phycisphaera sp.
CATCGAGCTGATCCTGTCGCAGATGCTGCGCAAGGTGAAGGTCGAGAACCCGGGTGACACTGGGCTCTTGCCTCAGGACGTTCTGGACCGCTACCACTTCAAGCAGGCCAACAACAATGTTGCGTCGATGCTCAAGATCCTGGAATCGGGCGGCACAGATTTGCCGGTCGGGTCGCTCGTCGACCGCGACGAGGTGAAGGAAGCCAACGCCAAGGCGGAAGCCGAGGGCAAGGACATCGCCAAGACCAAGAAGGCTCGTCCGGCTTCGGGTCGCACGCTGCTTCTTGGCATCACGAAGGCCTCGCTTCAGAGCGAGAGCTTCCTGTCGGGTGCGTCGTTCCAGGAGACCACGAAGGTGCTCACGGAGGCGTCGCTCAAGGGCGCGATGGACACGCTCATCGGGCTCAAGGAGAACGTGCTGCTGGGTCACCTGATCCCCGCGGGCACGGGCTTCCAGGCTCACCAGGACATCCGCATTCGTACGGTCGGCGAGCTGCCCGCAGCGGACGACTACGACGATGTGAGCATGCTCGAAGAGGCTGCGATGGCGGCCGAGCGTCTGGGTGCGGACCGCAACGACGCGCTGGGTGTGCCGCAGGTCGAGGTGCGGGATGTGACACTCGCCGAGTCGGCAGAGGCCAGCCAGGAGAACTGATTGTTCTCGATTGAAATTGAATACCACTTGAGCCCCTCGCGCGTGCGGGGGGCTTTTCTTTTTGGGTTGTGAAGTTTGAGAGAATCAGATGGGTGGCGGAATGCCACTCCCACCGGGGGGAGGGGATTGCGGAGGCTGGAAGCCTTTGCCACGGGGCACCATGTTCACTTGGTTATTTGTCCAGTGCGGCGATGCGCTGGGCTTCGTGTGGGGGGAGGACGGGGAAGGCTGTTCGTCCGGTGCGGAGCATGAGGATGACGTAGGGGCGGCACATGCCGCAGCTTGTGCAGCATTTGGTTTTGTCGCTGAGCTCTTTGACTGTTGTGTCTTTGGTTGCGATCGCTTTGAGCTGGGCGAGTGTGACGTTGTGGCAGACGCATCGGTCGACAGACATGGGTTTACCTGTAGCTGTAGCCGCGGTTGGAATCTTCGCCCGCGGGCCAGCCGAGGTTGAGGGTGACGGCTTCGGGTTGGTAAAGGCCGCTGGACCAGCTGAACTTCAGTTCGCGCGTTTCGACGTGGCCGTCGAGGTGTGCGATGTTGGCGCGGTTGTCGTGGCGGAAGTGGATGGAGGGGTCGGCGCGGTGGGTCAGGCCGAAGGCGGGCTGGTAGCGGGGCTCGAGGAAGCTGTACTCGATGACGCCGCCGACGGATCGGCTGGATGGGAACGCGGTGTCGGCGAATGCCATGGTTTCGCTTGGGCGCAGAAAGAGGTGCTCGGGTGAGCCGGTCTTGTCGGAGATGACGCGCCAGGTGTGGTCGGTGCGGGGTCCGACTTGGCCCTGGAGGGTGCCGACAAAGGCGTTGTTGTAGCCGTAGCCGCCGGCGGATTTCTCGAATGCGCCGGTGCGGGTGGTTGGGGCGTTCTGGTCGGCCTCGATGGTGCGTGCGAACGTTGGGCAGTTGCGGATGGCTTGGGTTGTGCCGGGGGTGTCGCCCATGTATCCCATGAGCGGGGAGGCCTCGGCGGCGAAGTGCTCGGAGGGATTGGCGCGGCGGGTCATTGGTCGCACCCCGCGTTGTAGTTGGCGACCCATGCGGAGAAGTCGGCGGGGGTGATGTTGCCGTCGCCGTTCTGGTCGGCGGCGGGGCTTTGTGTGTTGAAGGCGGCGACCCACGCGGAGAAGTCGGCGGGCGAGAGCATGCCGTCGTTGTTGACGTCGGCGATGCAGGTGTGGATCGGCCGGACGTCTGCGACGGCGTCGATCTCGGTGGAGTTCTCGCCGAAGATTGCGGTTGAGTGGTCGGCCGCGGTGGTGAGGCGGATGAAGTGGAAAGCGGTGAGGTTGGCGGGCGAGCCGGTTGTTGGGTCGATGGCCCATGCGATATCGAACGCGTCGCCGCCGCCCGAGCCCGGGTCGACGCCGACGGTCATGGGGTTGTCGGGGACGGTGTAGAACGAGTGGGGATCGGCGGCCGGGTCGTCGACGGTGTTGTTGGCGTCGGTGTCGCCGAGCAGGAGAGTGGGGGAGAGGTCGGCGTATCCCCAGTGCAGCTCTTGGTCGGTGCCGGTGGTGTTTTCGAGGACGGGGCCGTTGAACGCGGGGGGCAGCGGGAGCGTGATCGGCGCGGCGAGGGCGGAGCCTGGGATGGTGTACCACGGGTCGTCGGCGAGGCCGTTGGTGTTGGCGTCGTATGAGATCTCGACGAGTGCGGCTTCGGCCCAGCGCCGATTTTCGTCGCCGGCGAAGTGGAAGGCGTTGCCGAAGACGATGAAGTCGAGGCCTTGCGGGTTGTCCGGGTGGTCCTCGACGGGCTGATCGAATGCGAGCGTGATCGAGCCGCCGAAACCGCCGAGCGAGACGAGCGAGGAGAGGTCGGCGTTGATCGTCCCGCCGCCGATGGGCGGACCGAGCGCGCGAGCGGGATCGTTGAATGCGGGGTCGTTGATGAACTGTCCGGGCGCGGGGTTGTAGGCGATGACGCGCGTTGCGAAGTCATCGGCCCGCGCCGCCGGGGCCGCCACCGAAACGGCCCCGGCGAGGAGGATCAGCTTTGCATGTGTGCAGGCCGGTGTGTGCATGGTTAGTTCCGGTTCCTGCGGCCAAGAGCGATGAGTCCGAGGGCCATCGGCGCGAGCACGCCGGGGGCCGGGATGGCGTAGACGTAGGCGGTGCCGTTGGCGGTGACGATGAGCTGGTTGGTGGCGTCATTGAAGTACGAGCCGTAGAAAGCGTCCGAGCCGGCGGGGGTGAGGATGAGTTTGTCCTGGGTGAGTGGGTCGATGACTGCGGCGGAACCCGAGAAGGTGCCTGAACCGAAGTCGAAGACGCCGCCGGCGACGATGAGATTGCCGAAGGGGTCGGTGTCGATCGAGCCGGCGCTCTCGTGTGCGGTTGTGAATGAGCCTGAGTTGATCGCGACCGAGTTTGTGGCGGTTGCGAGCGTTGCCAGATCGAAGGCGTAGACCGAGCCGGTGTCGCCCTCGCCCGCGTAGAGCGTGTCGCCCGTGATAGCGACGCCGCCGCTGAAGCCGCCGGCGGGGACGATGACGGTGGTCGATGCGCTTTGGTTGAGGTCGAGCCGGTTGACGACGGTGCCGAAGGTGGTGCTGTCGGCGCCGCTGACGAAGAGGGTTTGGTTGTCCGACCAGTCGCCGGCGAAGTGGAGGGTGAGGATCGAGTTGATGGGGCTGGCGCTGCCTGTGGTTGCCGAGGCGGTGTCGAAGAAGAGCACGGCGTTGGTGTTGTTGAATTCGTTGTTGCCGACGGCGATGGTTGATCCGTCGGGGCTGATGGAGACGAAGGCGGGCCCGAAGCCGTCGGAGTTGACGGAGCCGATGGAACCGACGGCGGAGTAGGTCGAGGCGTTCTGGGTGTCCTGGATGAGGACGTTGCCGGCTGGGTCGATCGAGAGGAGGCGGCCGTCGGGTAGCAGGTCGTACAGGCCTGTGGGCAGTGCGAAGGAGTCGACGAGGCTGTAGGGGACACCGATGTCCGCCAGTGCGGTCTGGGCGGAGATGGCGGCGGTGATGCCAAGAGCAAAGAAACGTGAATACTGCATGTCTGTCTCACACGTTCGTGCCGATGCGCGCGGCACGGCTTCCGGCCAGTGGGGTGGCCTTCGCGTGAGCTTGAGTCGGTGGAGTTCCGCACGCGGAAGCGAACGCGCAGAGCAGCCGCCGACGCCCTTTTCGCGAGGACCGTCAAACGAAAGCTCCGGGCAGGTCTTCCGGCTCTGGGCTCTGCCGGATCGCCTTCCCAAGCCTGGTTGGCTCAGTGGCTTTGTGATCCGGCGGAATCGTGCCCATCACGGCGGCGCGTCCGCGGCGGCTTGAAACCGCACTTCCCTTTTCACCCCGACACTCGTCGGAGCACCCGTAGCAGCTAGGAGCATAACCGGAGGCGATGGTCTGTCAAGCGGGGGCCGTTCGGGCGTGCCGAACGCGGGTTGGGGTGCGATGAAATCAGTGGAACCCCGGCTGGCGGGGCCGCGTACATGTTTGCGTATGTGAACTTGCCGCTCCCGGGGGGAGTCCGGCGGAGCGGTTTGCGGGAATGTGAAATGTCGTTTGGGCGAGGAGAGATATTTCTCTCAATGGCAAGGATATGATCTTTGCCAGAATAGGCCGGGACGCGCTGGCGGTTGGTGGGTCAATCGAACAGTGTGACCGACGGCAATTGCCGGGGGCCTTCGTCGTTGCAGACGGCGAAGGTCCCGCCCGGCCTCATTGATGCCGAGCCGTAGGCCCCGTCCTTGCGCATTGCGTACATCGTGACCTGGAAGTTGGGTTCGCCCTTGGCGTTGAGCAGTCGTTTCTGCTTGGTTCGGCTTGCGATGCGTTTGAGGACG
>CAXBOF010000241.1:0-4442 GCA_963977205.1 uncultured Phycisphaera sp.
GCTGCTGCATCAGGCCGCGGAGGCGGATGCGGCAGTTCCCCATCTGTGCCGACAAGCGAGATGATTGGTTGTCCCACTCGTCCATCAATGACGCGATCGCGCGCTGCTCATGCAGTGGAGGAAGCACGAGGGGGATCTCACTGATCAGGTCGGTGTTCAGGTTGGGCTGGCCAACACCGGGGGCGACACGCTCACGAAGATGGCGTGTTCGCGTCTGAAGGAAGCAATACAGGTAGTTTCTGTCGACACCATCAAGATCGAGAAACGCAGCGATTCCGTCGTTTGCTCCGGCCTGGATCATGGTCACGCCAGGAACACCCAAGGTTGCCCCGCTGTTCGTCAGGAGCAAAGTCCCAGGCTCCAGGATACGAGTTCGCTTTGAACCTTCCTCGGTGAGTTTGCTCGCTGTAGACCGCAAGTCTCGTGTCTTCAATCGAGTCACATCAGCCACGGTGATCCACGGCAGGTAGTCTCCGTCGAAGAAGCGGGGGTCACCGGCAGGACGCGGCGATGAACCTCGTACGACCTTTGCCACGTCACCGATGACACGCCTTCGCCATTCGATGGGAAGGGCGTCGGCAAGATCGCTGTTCTGCGTGCTACCCGCCATTAGTGCAGCACTCCCAAGTCGATCAGGTGACCCCGCATCTTGCCGCGGACCTCGGCCAGCTCGCTCTCAAGCCGCTCGATCTCGGCCTGCGTCTCCTCGATATCGATCTCCTCCTCGTCCTCGAAGGTGTCGACATATCGAGGGATGTTCAGGTTGAAGTCGTTCTCGGCGAGCTCCTCGGCCGTCGCGGCGTGGGCGTACTTCTCGACGCTCTCGTAGGCCTTGTAGGTCGCGAGGATCTTGCCGATGTGCTCCTCGGTCAGGCGGTTCTGGTTGGTGCCCTGCTCGAACTCGCGGCTGGCGTCGATGAAGAGCACCGTGTCCCGCTTAGCGTCGCCCTTCCGTGACTTGTCGAAGATGAGGATCGCGGCAGGGATGCCGGTGCCGTAGAAGAGGTTGGGCGGCAGGCCGACGACGAGGTCGAGCAGGTTGTCCTCGATGAGCTTGCGGCGGATGCGGCCCTCGGCTCCCGAGCGGAAGAGCACGCCGTGGGGCACGATGACGCCGACGCGGCCATGCCCCTCCAGGGCGGTCTCGATCATGTGGCTGATGAAGGCGTAGTCGCCGCGGCTCTTGGGCGGCACGCCCCGCCAGAAGCGGTTGAAGCGGTCCTTCTCGGCGTCCTCCTGTCCCCACTTGTCGAGGCTGAACGGGGGATTGGCGGTGACGATGTCGAACCGCATGAGCTCGTCGTTGTCGAGGAGCTTGGGCGAGCGGAGCGTGTCGCACCGCTCGATACGGGCCTGGTCCATCCGATGCAGGAACATGTTCTGCTTGCAGAGGGCCCATGTGGAGCCGTTGGACTCCTGGCCGAAGACGGCGAAATTGTCCGAGCCGACCTCGCGGGCGACCTTGATGAGCAGCGAGCCCGAGCCGCAGGCGGGGTCGAGGATGCGGGCACCTTCCTCGGGCTGGAGCAGTTTGGCGAGGAGCTCGGAGACCTCGGGCGGGGTGTAGAACTCGCCGGCCTTCTTGCCGGCACCCGCGGCGAACCAGCCGATGAGCCGCTCGTACGCGTCGCCGATGGTGTCGCGGCCAGCGAGGTGCGACGGGCGGCAGTCGATCTTGTTGAAGTCTTCCAGCAGGTTCTTCAGGCGGGCGTTGCGGTCACGCGTCTCGCCGAGCTCGGCCTCGCTGTTGAAATCGATGTTGCTGAAGACGTTCTCCAGCTTGGACTTGTTGTTGTCCTCAAGGTTGACGAGCGCGATGTTGATGAGCTCGCCGATGTTGTCAGCGTCACGCTTGATGTAGAGGTCGCGGAAGTCGGAGCCGTCAGGAAGAACGAACCGCTCGTTGCGAAGGGCACGCTCGACGCGGGTCTCGTCACCCTTGTACTTCTTGCTGAGCTCGTCGCGACGGTCGAGCATCATGTCGGACAGGTATTTCAGGAAGAGCATGGTGAGGGCGTAGTTCTTGTAGTTGGCCGGGTCGACGGCCCCGCGGAACGTGTCGCACGCGGCCCAGACGGCGTCGGCGATCTGCTTGGTGGTGTGCTTGGTCATCAGGTAATCCATCCAATAACTGTGGTGATAAGTCCGACAAGGCCTGCAGCGGCGAGGACGACGATTGCGAGCGGGTGGTCTTGCAGTACGGCCGCCAAAGCAGCAAGCCTCGATCCGTACTGCTCGCGATGTGAGGAAGCGGTTTTCAATTGCCCGTCCTCGACGCGTTCGAGCAGGCTGGCGAGGATGTCAACTTTGCGGAGTGTCGACTGATGAAGCTTGACGTACTCGCCGCGATCGAAGGCGTCGGCTTCCTGCTGACCATCGAGCATGTCCTTGTTTGAGATCCTGTTCATCTCAACGATGCTCTTGAGTCGAGGGTGCGGGGCATAGGTTGCCCCGTAAAGGCGGTACATCGTGCGAGCAAGGTCGAGAAGACGGTCGTCACTAAGCTCCGTAGGCTCGAGGCCGAGTACCCGACAGCGGTGGGCTATCGCCGGGAAGCCGTAGTTCATGTCCCGCATGTTCCAATGGATCCACCACTTGTCTTTGTGCTGGGCCAAGAACTCGTTGAACTCTGCGAGCATCTCCTTCTCAAGCTCGTCGTAGCGAGAGGAGATCTGGTCGTGCGAAATCGAATTTCGCTCGGCCATTTGATGGATCGAAAAAGAGGTTGTCTGACCAGTCGCGAAGCTCCGCACTGCGAGCGATGTGATTCGCGGCGAGGCACCGTCCGGGCGGTCGTAGAAGCTCTCGCAGGAATAGTGAATTACCATGATTGATCGCCGATCCTTAAGGACACGCCCAAGATCCTCCTGGGCCTCCTTCCGCTTACGGCGACGCTCATTAGACTGCCCGATCGTGATCATGCCGATTCCCCCATGGCCACATGAAGGGCGAGTGCATCGTTCAAGCGAGACCTCGTATCACGCAGGTCGGTCATGATCTGGGATTCGCGGACGGCGAGGGTGTGGAACTCAGCGATGCGACGCTGGATGTCGAGCGGCGGAAGGTGGACCTCCAACGCACGTGTCGCCCTCAAAGAAAGGAACGGGATCTTGGTGCCGCGGACGCGGTCACGGAGGACGGCCTGAGTCTGAGGCTGGTTGAGCCACCAGGCGAGGTATCTGGGGTCGGCGTAGTCGGTGTTCACGCGGATGACATGAAGAAACGACGCGGCAACGAGAGGCCGGCTGTCGGGCGGCTCATCGATCATCGCGATGTCGAGGCGTTCACCCCGGGCGGGGATGATGAGGTCACCGTGCTGGAGCACGGCATCGCCGGGGTCCTTGGTCGGCGTGAACCTCGGGCAACGATCGCGGAGCAAGCGATGGCCGGGCTCCGGATCGATTGAACCGATGAACACGAGGCGGTGCGTGCCGGACGGTTCGTCCTTGGCGGCACCCTTCTCGTAGTGACCGCTGAAGACCTCGGCGATCTGGTCGAGTTGTGCTGTTCGCGTGGTCATGAATGCTTCGCCGTCAGCAGCCTTGTTCGGATCAGGCGCTGCGATCAAAATACAGTAGCTGCGCTACAGGTATATCGATTCGAGAAGCGATGTCAAGAGCATTGATCTGTAGTCCGACTACAATTTTTCAAATTGAGCGAGTGATTCGACTGAATGGGGAGCGAGCAGCGGTTCTCTTACCGCTATATATGGATTTAGTACGGCATAAAGTGAGGTGCGATCAAGTACTCATTCGGGAGCTAGACGGGGTGTTGGCGTCGCGAAGAGCCGGATTTGTAGAGTTTGCATTGGCCTAGAACTGGCCTTGAACCACCAATCCAAAGCGGTTCGAATCGCATCAGACGAGTTGGAATCGATTGACGCAAGCAACTGCTGAGCAAGTGTTTATCACCACCGTCCGCATTTGCGGTTCGTGGACCGTGCCCGGCCGACACAGTCCCCCCCTTTCCGCTTCCAATTGAGAAATGCCGCTTGCGCCCCGTGAGTGTTGTTTAACGTGAGCCACAGGTCTTTCGAGCGGGCTTTCACGAGAGGGCTGCCTTGTTTTGTTACAATGACAACCCATGAAGTCCTTTCTCTGTATCGTATTGATGCTGATATTCTCTCACGCCAATGCCACGCTCGCTGGACAGAGCGACAGATCGGTATATCCGCAGCCGCCAGATGACCCGGGGGCGTATTACGTGAGCCCGGACGCCTTTGGTGTTCACGCGGACGGCGTCCACGACGACACTACAGCGTTGCAGGGTGCAATCGACCGGGTCGGCTCCGCCGCGGAGGGGTGGCTGTTCGTGCCGCTTGGTACCTACCGCCTAAGCAGCACAGTGTACGTCTGGCTGGGGGGGGACGGCTGATCGGGTTCGGTGCCGATCGCCCCGTGTTTACGCTCGGCGCGGACAGTCCAGGCTTTCAAGAAGGAGAC
>CAXBOF010000242.1:0-4434 GCA_963977205.1 uncultured Phycisphaera sp.
GGTGAGAGTTTGATTTTCCGAGTTCTTGATGCCTGCCAAGACCCTCTCCCCGGCCCTCTCCCCAGAGGGGAGAGGGAGGCGGAATTTTCCTCCCTCGCCATTCGGGCTCGTCATAATGCGTGATGGCTGAACGTGTCGACATCGCGATCATCGGGGCGGGGGCTGCCGGTCTGATGACCGCCATCCACGCGGGCCGGGGCCTCATGGGCTCGGGCAAGCGGGTCGTTGTGCTGGATGGCGCGAGCACCATCGGCGTCAAAATCCTCGTCGCCGGCGGGGGGCGGTGCAACGTCACGCATCACGCGGTCGACGAGAAGCAGTACGCCGGCGGGTCGCGGAACACGATCAAGAAGGTCCTCCGCCAGTTCGACGTGCCCGAGACGGTCGCGTTCTTCAAGGAGCTGGGCGTCGAGCTCAAGCGCGAGGAGACGGGCAAGCTCTTCCCGAAGACCGACCGCGCGCAGACCGTGCTCGAGGCGATGCTGCGCGAGATCGATCGCGTGAACGTGGAGATCCGCAATCCGTGGCGCGTGGGCGCTATCGAGAAGCGGGCAGATCAGACGGGCGAGACGTTCATCATTTCGCGCGCAAACTCGGCGGAAACGATCGAGGCCACCCGCGTGGTGCTGGCAACGGGCGGGATGGCGCTGCCAAAGTCCGGGTCCGACGGCGGGGGGGATGCGCTGGCGACGGGGCTTGGTCACACGCTGACGAGGCATCGGTTCCCGGCTCTGGTGCCGTTGGTGGTGGGGGAGGAGAGCGGCTGGCTCACCGAGCTCTCGGGCATCAGTGCGCGGGCGGCGGTCGAGGTCCGGGCGGGCTCGGGCAAGAAGTTGGTGCGGTACGAGAACGATCTGCTCATGACGCACTTTGGGCTCTCGGGGCCGGCGGTCATGGACGCCTCGCGCTGGCTGACCGAGGCCAGGTTCGCCGATGCCGGTGCGCACCTGCGGATCGCGTGGGTGATGGGCGAGACGTTCGAGTCGGTGGAGCGGGCGCTCATGTCGCTCGGCACGCGCCGGGTCGTGCACTGGGTGCGGGAGAAGCTGCCCGAGCGATTGGCGCTGGCTTTGTGCGCACAGTCCGGCGTGCCCGAGCAGGCGACGGGGGCGACGCTGACCAAGGACGCAAGGCGGGCGCTGGCGCACGCGCTGGTCGAGATGCCGGTGGACATCGCCCGCGATCGCGGCTTTACCCACGCCGAGGCCACCGCGGGGGGCGTTACGCTGAGCGAGATAGACCCCGGCACGATGCAGAGCCGGGTCTGCCCGGGGCTGTTTCTGGTGGGCGAGATCCTCGACGTCGACGGCAGGATCGGGGGGTTCAACTTCCAGTGGGCGTGGGCGACGGGGGTGGTGGGGGGCGGAGCGGCTGCGCGCGCAGCGGGCGGCTAGAGTCGCGGCACAACCTCTGCCATTCGTGGCCCGGACGAGACGCGCCGTACCCGGTCAGGACAAGACGACGCACTCACAAGGAGTGTCGTCATGGCGTGGTTCATTCTTGGTGTTGCGGGTCTGCTCGAGATCGCCTGGGCGGTGGGGCTCAAGTACACGCACGGGTTTACGAGGCTCTGGCCGAGCGTCTTCACGATCGTTGCGATCGTGCTGAGCATATACCTGCTCTCGGTCGCGGCCCGGACGCTCCCGATCGGGACGGCCTACGCGGTCTGGGTCGGCATCGGAGCCGCGGGCACGGCCCTGCTTGGCATCCTCATCCTGAACGAGCCCGTGAGCCTCGGGCGGGTTTTCTTCCTGGCGCTCTTGGGTGTGGCGATTGTGGGGCTCAAGGTGACGGGTGGGGAGGGGTAGGTGTGAGGTTGCGGTGGGGTGGACTATTAGGGGGGCAGTTTTTATGTCCATGCGTTAACATGGGTGCTAGTGGTATATGAAGGTGCGATTACTTTGATTTTCGTTTAGTCTGATAATCTCATGGCAGCTCCTATTTACAGTCAGGCCGAAGCGCAATTCTTGATCGAATGTGATAAAGGACTGGTTGGTAACGCATTTTCACAGTTGGTTCCCGCAAGAGGGAACCAGTACAGGTTGTCATGCCGGATAGACCTATTGACATATGGGCAGGAAGAAGGTAGGTTTATGTTCAGGCTTGAAGTTCAGGTGAATGAGCGGACAGAGGAAGCAGGAATTTCGCTACTAGGCAATATGGACTCCCGTGGGTGGGTTGGTCTTGCCCGGTATGAGATTCAACGAATGTCACATTACAACAAGGAACCCTGTGATAGACGCACAATCCGCGCCAATGTTGTGCATAGGCATATTTATAGCGAAGCGGCAGTGCGAGAGCTTCATTTCTGGGATTCTTGCGCCGAAGAACTTCCGGAAGTGCCCACTGGCGGTTCTTTTGGGCAAATCCGGGAGCGGATTATGCGGCGAATGCTAGATGATATGAAGATTGAACTTGTTGATAGAGATGCCGCAGACGGCTTGTTCGTGCGATGAATGCTGAGAGAGTTGCTAACGAGATTTGCTCTGAGCTTGTCACTTCCGTAGAGCGGTGGCGAGAAGATATTTATTTGATCACCAGATTTCAGTATCCAGACGGTGATCAAATTCCAATTTATGTTGAGAGTAATGGGGTATTAACTGATCGGGGCACGACGATATATAAGCTGGTAACCGCCGGTTTAGAGCTGAATCAGTCGCGCACGGATCTTATTGATTCCGTGTGTGCTTCGTACGGCATTCGCTTTGCCGATGAAATGTTTTGTGCATCAAGTGAATCCGTTTCGGATGCTGTTCTGAGTCTATGTGAAGCATTAGTGCGTATTTCAAATTTGGCATTCGATGCTCATTCCAGAAAGCACATTACGCTTGGCCAGGAAATCGCCTCGCTGTTAGTGGAACGAGTGCAGCCGTCTAGGGCGGTTTATAAAGACTGGATCTCAACAGAACACGATCCCCGTAGTGCTTATCCAGTAGATTTCAGGATGAACACGAAAGGTGTTCCTCGGCACATATTCCATGTCTCAAATGCAATGAAGAGCGATCGGGTTGCCGCAGTAAGCAATTTTTTGCAAATGCATGAAATAATTGTGCCTACGCTAACTATTGTGTATGAAGATGCGAGGCTACCTAAAAAACATCGTAATAGACTTGAAATGGCATCTACTCACATTCGTTATAATGGATTGGCCGGCAACGAAGATTATGTAGTTGATTTTGCGCTTGGTGCTGACTAGGTACTAGTTCTGACACCCATGAACGCCCCCGTGATCTCTTGGTAGGGCCATTATTCTACATCCGTTCCATACCCCGCCTCACGCCCACCCAAGCTGCTTGAAGCTAAACCCGTCATTCCAGACCTTGGTCATGTGGCTGACTTTGTCGCCTTCGAACTGCATGATGTAGACGTAGTCGGACTCGATGGCTTTGCCGGTGGGGGGGACGGGGCCGCCTTCGTGGGTGTGGGTGGCTCGGAAGATGCCGTAGCCCGTGACGTTGCCGCGTTCCTCGTCGACGGCGAAGGACTTGATCTCGTAGCTGGCGTCGGGTGCAAAGGTGTAGACGCCGACCATCCAGTCGGTGTAGGCCTGGAGGGTTTTGGTCTCGGCGAGCGCGTCGGCCTGGGCCGAGAAGGTGGCGTTTGGTGTGCAGTACTGTTTGCAGACGTCCCAGCCCTTGCCGGATTCGCAGGCGTCGAAGAGCTTGAAGGCGGTTTCTTTCATCGAGGACATGGCGTGATCTCCCGAGCGTGAGTGCTCGGGGGGAGCATAGCCGATCAGCAGATCTGGCAGGTCATTCATGTGCCTAGTGCAAATCGTACATTCTCAGCACCTTGCCCACGCACGAGCCAATCCCCATTTCCTCTGTCCAGTCCTCCGCGTACCGAAGCGCGTCATCAGAGGAATCAGATCTATACACAATGTCATCGTCCGCATGGGGGGCGTTGTGAAAGGTCACGGTTGGGTCTGCAAATACGACGTAATTAGAGAGCTGGCTTGCCTTCGTGTATCGGCTTTCGAATGTGCGTGCGAGAGCAGGCGTTGAGGGCAGGAAGGCGCCGATTCTTTCGTATTGAAACAGGGTGTTGTAGGCGTACACAAATGGGGGCTGCCGGATTTCGTGTTCGTTGAGTGGGCGTAGCAGGTATGACCAATGCGGACCCGAGCAGTTTGGGATGAATAAAAACTGCAGTTCAGATTCATCGGGTGCTTCGAACGGCGTGAGTGGTGGTGTGTGTGCGTCGCTGGGTGTAGGCAGGAAGACGTGTTCATTGAGGTGTCTGTAGAGCACGAGCCCTTCGCGAATGATGGCTTCGCGTAGATCTCCAACGTTCCTTTGGTACTTTTGTCTGGAGCCGATCCGGTTTCGAATCGTGAGAGCCCACTCAATGATGACTTCGTCTGGCGGGTAGCATGGACTTGGCTGCGGCTCAGCCCGGACCTCAAGGGGACGGGTTTGTAAGTCCAGATTGCCG
>CAXBOF010000243.1:0-4432 GCA_963977205.1 uncultured Phycisphaera sp.
GATTGCTGCGATGCCAACGACGATGGCGCATGCTCACCCGCCGACTTCTCGGCTTGGGTTGCTGCATTCAACGCTCAGAGCCCGTACTGCGATGTGAACCAGGACGGTTCGTGCACGTCTGCCGACTTCTCGGCTTGGGTCGCTGCGTTCAACGCCAGCACCTCGGGTAATCCGCAGTTCTGCGTATTCTGAGATCGGCATTCTCGAAAAGAAACAAGCGGCTCCTTCATGTGAGGGGGCCGCTTTCGTTTTGCATTTGTAGTTTAGGAGTTAATAACGGGGTAGTGAGGTGTCGATGTCGCGTGCCCAGAGGTCGATGCCGCCGGCGACGGAATAGATGTTGGCAAAGCCCATTCGCCGCAGCGCGAGCGTCGCCATGAGTGATCGCCTGCCCGAGTGGCAGATGATCGCGGTGGGGGTGTCCTTGCCCTGGGGCAACTCGTCGGCGAAGTCCTGCGGCTCGTTCATCATCTTGCCCAGCGGGACATGCAGTGCGCCGTTGATGCTCACAGTTTTGAGTTCGTCGTCTTCGCGGCAATCGACGAGGATGAGGCCGTCGTTTGCCTTGAGGCGATCGTTGACCGTGCGGGGCGTGAGCTCCTCGCTTTCGCGGAAGTTGTAGCCCTCGGGCATCCCGTTGCTGTCGATCGGTGCATCACTCATCGCTTGTGCCCTCGCCGGCGGAGTTGGCCTGATTGATGTCATTGAGCTCGGCGCGGGTGAGCGCGATCACGCCGGGCGTCAGCATCGGGGGCTTGGGGTTGGATCGGCCCTTGATCTCCTGCGGCGAGCTGGTGGTTTCCCACGGGCCGTCGATGATGAGCGTCGGGACGAGCCATGCGGTCTCGACGACATTCCATGCGGGGATGACAATGAAATCGTACCAGAGGTCGAAAACGCTTGGGTCGCTCTGTTCGAGGACGGATTCCATCGTGGGGAACTCGCCGCGGTGCCGGGCGTGCACGTCGCGTGTCACGATGGGGAGCGTGTTGTGTGGGTGGTGGTAGACGCCGTCGATCGGTACGCGGAACTCGAGGCCCTCGAAATTCGAGCGGTCGAGGCCTGCCAGGCTCGGACCGTCGCCGGGGATGTCGTTGCTGTCGGTCGAGCCAGCGAGGCCTTCGCGGGTATCGGGCATCATGGGCGGGAGTGCCTTCATGGGCACGGTCTCGCCGATGGTGAAGCGGAGGTTGTCCTCGACCGCGCATCCACCGAGTGCGATGGCGGCCAGAGTCAGACAGCATGCGGTGGTTCTCATGCCATTAGTGTAGATCGCTCTTGGCCTGTGCGGAGAGAGCCGCGGCCGTGGCTTTGCTGGCCTCGTCGTGGTCGAAACCGCGGCGGATCAGGAAGCCGTAGAGACGCCTGCGGGCGACCTGCGGCTCGAGATTCATGAGCCGCTGGGCGCGTTTCGTGGCCTGTGTCATCGCGGCATCCGGATCGCCAAGCTCGCTGGTGGCGGCCTGAGAAGCTTTTTTGGCAAGAGCCGCGTCGATGCCCTTGGCGCGGAGCTTGTTCTCGATCCCGCGCTGGCCCAGCTTCCCGGAGCGAGCCAGATCCTCGGCCAGCCGCTCGGCGAGCGCTTCGTCGTCGACGAGCTTGAGCTCTTTGAGGCGTTCAGCAGCCGCCTGCGCGTCGACCGCTTCGTGACCGGTCTGCTTGAGTTTCTGCACGAGCTTGAAGGCCGACCGCTGCTGGGTGGACATCAGATGCAGCGCGTGCTGGTAGGCGGCATAGTCCTTGGCTGCGATGAAGATCTTGTCGGCGAGTTCCTGGGTCCACTCGTCGCCCTCGCGGATGCCGGCTTTCATGGCCCAGTTGGTTTCCACGCGCGCCACGCGGGTCTTGCCTACGTAGATGGCCATCGCCCGGCCATCGGCGTCGGCGGCCTTGATCGCGGTGATCTCTTTGCCCGGCTCCGGACGCACAAGCCCCGAGGGCACGGGCGCCAGAGTGCGGGAAACGGGGGCTTTTTTGCGGAAGGGCGTATTGGTTGGCTTCGGTGGGGGCATCGCAGAGTGTATACCGCTGCGGTCCTATGCTCGAACGGGCGAGGCGAGTCCCACCAGAGAAGGAGCAGATATGAGCCAGATCAAGCGTGTCGGTGTGGTCGGGTCGGGTCAGATGGGCGGGGGCATCGCCCAGGTCGCGGCGGTCAGCGGGTTCGAGACGGTGGTGATGGATACCGCCGACGAGGCTGTGGCTAAGTGCGAAGCCACCCACGACAAGCTTCTGGCCCGCGCGGTCGAGAAGGGCAAGATGACCGAGGACGACGTCAAGGCGACCAAGAGCCGCCTGAGCTACGCCACGGACATCAAAGCGCTGGCCGAGTCGGACATCGTCATCGAGGCGGTCGTCGAGAACGCGGACGTCAAGAAAGCGATCTTCAAACAACTCGCGGCCATGCTGACGGGCGATCAGATCCTGGCGAGCAACACGAGCTCGATCAGCATCACCGAGATCGCCGCAGCCACGGACTGCCCCGAGCGTGTGATCGGCATGCACTTCTTCTTCCCCGTGCCCGTGATGAAGCTGGTCGAGGTGATCAACGGCCTGGCGACAGACGCGAAGGTGACCGACCGCGTGATCGCGCTGGCCGAGGCGATGGGCAAGACAGCCCTGCCCGCCAACGACCGCGCGGGGTTCATCTCCAACCGCGTGCTCATGCCCATGATCAACGAGGCGTTCTATGCGTGGATGGAGGGCGTGGCCGAGCCCCAGGACATCGACGGCATCATGAAGCTCGGCTGCAATCACCCGATGGGCCCGCTGGAACTGGCCGACTTCATCGGGCTGGACACCTGCGCCCACATCATGCACGTGCTCGCCGACGGCCTGCACAGCGAGCGCTACCGCCCCTGCCCGAAACTCGACCAGCTCGTGGTCGCGGGGCGCATGGGCCGCAAGAGCGGGCGGGGCGTGTACGAGTATTGAGTTTTCTGGTAAGCTCAAACAATGCTGGATGCCGGACTCCATCCTGATCTGTACCGTTTGGTCAAGCCTTCGTCCGTTTACGAACGAGTGGCAGTCGCAATACTGGTTCTACTGGCAATGGCGATCGCCCTGATTGAGATGAGCCTGCCCAGCGGCGGAAACTCCTCTGAAATTCTCCGCCTTGGTCTGATGTTCATGTCCGTGTTCTTGCTGCTGTCGGCGGTCTTTGTTGTTCCGGTGTCGATGGCAATACGTGCTGCAAGGCTCAATAGACTCGTTGGGCATCTTGAGCAAAATTCAATGTGCCCGAGTTGTGGAAACGCGAGAGAGGGGGCTGCTCTCGCAGGGCGGTGTCCCGAATGTCATCTCATACGATCTGAAGCATTAGCCACAAACCTGGAAGCCTCGCTTGGCTGTGTTGTGCCGGGCTTGCGGGTTCATTTGAGCCGAACGTGGGCGAGGCTTGCAAAGGAAGCTGGTCATACAGGTGTGGATGAGGTCATTGCTGAACTCACATTACCCCGGAGACCGTTTCGTATCAGTTACCCGCTCGCGGCATTCGTGTCGGCAGTCATGATCATTCTGGTCTTCGTGATCATGAGTGTGTCTGAAGACGCTTCACGGATAGCTGCGATGGTTGCGATCCCAGTCGTAGTGGTCTCGTTTCTAACAGCCTTTTTCACCTCTGGACCCGCCGAAACCGAAGTTGTCGGACCGCGCCGCTCTGACGATAAAGGTCATCAGGCGAGGCCGTAATCGGACTGGGATATTCTTCAACTTGCGGTGTCTCCCCACCCGGGCGATGATGCCACGCGCGGAGGGTGCGCCATGATCCATGCACAAACAAGGCCCGGCAGGTTCCGGCCGGTGCTCACGATGGTCCTTGTCACGATCCTCTTCGTGCTCGGGTGGCTCGGGCTTGAGTTCTACTTCGCCGTCACCGCCAAGCCCAACCCCACGATCGATTATGGCGAGCTCGCCGAGCAGCACGTCCGGGCATTGCAGTCGAACCTCCCGGGCGAGGATGTCTGGCCCGTGCTCTTAGATACAACACAACTCTTCAGCGACACACTGGCCGACCTCAAAGACGACGAGACCGGCATCGTCTGGGGCAAAGGGAACTACTCGTTCGATGCGTTCTACGACTACGAGAATGCACTGGACACACTGCAAAAACAGAAGGATGACTCATTCACATTCAACGAAGAAGCCTTCGACGATCTCGAAGCGCACCGGCGGATGGCTCGCGTTGCTCTTGGCCGATGGGACGAGACGGGTATCACGCGCAGGCTGGACGAGATCGCCGCCAGCGGCAAGGCCGTCCGCCCGATGCCCGACACTACGCAAGCGATGATGATCAATATTCTCCTTCCAGAGCTGAGCACGCTCCGCAACATGACACGCGCGCTCTGCGCACGGATGCGAATCGCCAGAGAAGCGGGCGACTGGCAGCTCTACGCCAAATCACTCGAGCACGGCCTGGCGCTCGGACGCATCG
>CAXBOF010000244.1:0-4402 GCA_963977205.1 uncultured Phycisphaera sp.
GGTCACCTCGCCCGATTCCATCGCCTTGCGGATCTCGTCCCGGCTCGACTCGATGCCAAACTTCGACTTGGCCCACGAAACCAGCCGATCGATCCCGTAATCCGGATCGACAAACTCGGCGAGCTTCCCGAGATCCGCCGCGTCGACCTGATCCTCGGCAGCCTGCCCGAGACGCTCCTGCACCGCGCGCCGGCTCGCCTGATCCGCCTCCGCCAATTCTGCGACATCAATGTCCAGACCAAACCGCGTCTTCGCCCAGGACACCAGACCAGCCGAGTCAAAGTCGACCACGACCTCCGAACCCTCGGCCGAGATGTACTCGCCAAGAGTCACGTCGATCATCGACCGCGCCTCGTACTTGGCATCGTCGCGGATCCGCTTGTCCATCTCCTCGCGGTCCTTGCCGCGCAGCCGCTCGACAGCGACCTGCGTCTCCAGCTTCTCCCGAGCCAGATCGACCGCGCACCGCGCGGGGTAATCCTTCGACAGGTACTCGGCGCACGCATCGTCCACACACTCGTCGATGTACTCAAGGATCAGCTTCTTGACGTCCCGGCTCTCGATCGCCCGCTGGCGGATGCCGTAGAACCGCTGACGCTGGTGCTCCATCACCTCGTCGTAGTCAAGGATGTTCTTGCGTCCCTGGAAGTTGCGTTCCTCGATCTTCCGCTGCGCCTTCTCCACGCTCTTGGACAGAATCGGATGCTCGATCGCATCGCCCTCCTTCATGCCCAGACGCGACAGAATCCGCATCGTCGTCTCGCCAGCGAACATCTTCATCAGGTCGTCTTCGAGCGACACAAAGAATCGACTCGAACCGTTGTCGCCCTGACGACCCGATCGGCCGCGGAGCTGGTTGTCGATGCGTCGGCTCTCGTGGCGTTCCGTGCCGATGACATGCAGACCGCCAAGCGCCTCGATCGAGTCGTACCAGCCGATCCGGTGCATCAGGCACCGCCCTGTCGCGTCGAGTTCCTGGATCAGCTCGTCCCGCGACAGCGACGCCACGCCCTTGCCCGCAAACATCCCCTTGCCATCGCTCAGCCATGTGAATTTCCGGGCCCAGTGGCGCAGCAGCTCAAGCTCGAGCTCCGGGTAATCCATCGCCTCGGCCTCGCGCTTCTGGATGCCAAGCTCCGCCGGCGCGATCTTCCGGTACACGTTCTCGCGCACCTCTTCCTCGCTCGACTCGGCCGTCAGCCCCCGCGCCGCGATCCCCCGCTTGAGCCAGTGCTCGACCAGGTCCTCGCGCGTCACCTTCCCAAGCTTGATGTCCGTGCCTCGGCCGGCCATGTTCGTCGCGATCATCACCGCGCCGATCTGGCCCGCGTTCTCGACTATGTGAGCCTCGCGCTCGTGCTGCTTGGCGTTGAGCACCTCGTGCTTGATGCCGTACTTCTTGGTCAGCATCTGCCCGAGCCTCTCGCTCTTCTCAACGCTCGTCGTGCCCACAAGAATCGGCCGACCCGCATCGTGGAACGCCTTGATCTCGTCGACGATCGATTCCCACTTGTCCTTCTCGCGCAGGAACATCAGATCGTCATAGTCGTTACGCACCACGGGCCTGTTCGTCGGGATCGACACCACGTCAAGGTGGTAGATGTCGTGGAATTCCTGCGCCTCGGTGTCCGCGGTGCCCGTCATGCCCGACAGCCGTTTATACATCTTAAAGAAGTTCTGGATCGTGATCGTCGCGACCGTCTGCGTCTCCTGCTTGATCGGCACTTGCTCCTTGCACTCGATCGCCTGGTGCAGGCCGTCGGACCACTGACGCCCCACCATCGGCCGACCCGTGAACGTGTCGACGATCACGATCGTCGGCTCGGGCCTACCCGTCTGCTGATTGGGCATGTTCATGATCACATAGTCGCGGTCCTTCTGGTATACCGCGTGCGCCCGAAGTGATTGCTCAAGAAGGTGCGGGATGTCCGTATTCTCGCCGACATAAAACGACCCAACGCCCGCCGACTTCTGCGCCGTCGCGATGCCGTCGTGCGTCAGGTGAACCTGTTTGCGATCCATCTGAAGCTCGTAATACTGCGTGAACTGGTCACGCGCCGACTCCAGCGCAGGCAGCTCCTTCTTGATCGCGTCCAGCTGCTTCTGCATCTCCGGCACACGTGACTTGTCCTTGGCCTGCCTGATGTCGCCCTCGAGACCCTTGATCCGCTCGATCGTGTGCTGGACCTTGTCTTCCTGCTCCTGCCACGGCTTCTGCTTGGCAAGCAGTTCCGAAGCCAAACGATCCGCAAGGTCGTACCGGGGCTGGTTCTCGTGCGCAGCGCCCGAGATAATTAGCGGCGTCCGTGCCTCGTCGATCAGCACGCTGTCCACCTCGTCGACGATCGCAAAGTCCCGCCGACGCTGCACCTGCTGATTCACGTTCCGCTTCATATTGTCGCGGAGGTAATCGAACCCGAACTCGCTCGTCGTGCCGTACACCACATCGCACATGTACATCACACGCTTCATCTGCTCGGGCTGCATGTGCTGCGGGTGGATCGCCCCGACCGTCATCCCCGCCCCGTAGAAGAACGGGAACGTCCAGTCGCGGTCGCGCTGCACGAGGTAGTCGTTCACCGTTACCACATGCACCTTCTCGCCCTTGACGCACGCCCAGTACGCCGCCAGCGGCGCCACGATCGTCTTGCCCTCGCCCGTCTTCATCTCGGCGATCTTGCCCTGGCTCAGCACCATCGCACCGATCAGCTGCACATCGAACGGCCTGGCGCGGAACGGCGGCCGCGAATGCGGATACAGCTCCCGGATCGCCGCGTAAAACCCAACCGGCAGATCCACAAACCGCCAAGCAGGCGTCGGCTCAGCGCAACCCTGAAAGTCGCCCTCGGGAGCCGCCGGCTCCATCGACGCCACCTCGGCAACCGCCTTGTCGTACCACCCCCGCGCCTCGCCCGTCAGCTTACTCGGGTCAAACCCCGCCTCCGGGTTCAGCACGTTGCGGATACCCACGTTCCGATCCATCACCTCACGCGCCACCGCGATCGCCTCGATCATTACAAGGTCTTCGCTCTCACCCTTCTTCAGACGCTCACTCAGCTCGACACGCTTGCCGCGGAGCTGCTCGTCCGTCATCGCCGAGACCTCGGCCTCATGCGCCGAAATCCGCTCGACCCGCGTCGTGTACTTCTTGACGAACCGATCGTTCCGCGAACCGATCAGCTTGTTCAGGAACGGCCCAACAACCGGGATACCTTTTTCAGTCTGCATCTTGCATATCTCATTCCGCCCGACAAACCGGGCATTGAATCTGTGCTCAGGAATCGCCGCAGCCGACTCGATCCCGAGTCGCAGCCGCGCACGCTATTCAAAAAGTAGAAAATGGATCTCGCCGCCGGGCAGAACGCCAAGCCGCTCGAACTTCCTCAGAGCACCGTCGGCGGGGGGAGATCAATCAACCCAAGCCGCGCCATCCGCTGGCACTCACCGAGATGAGCCACAGCCAATCGGTCGATGAAATCGCCCGCAGAGCCCAACGCTTCGAGGTCGCGCTCATCGCCCGGTTCGTTCATCGCCTGCTGAGCACGCGCCGCCCGCTCGGGCAGCACCGTCAACGCCAGACCAACACCCGCCGACCCGATCAGCCGCGCCGTGTTCACGCCGCCGCTGGTCAGGACGATCAGCGTCACCGCAAGCATAAGCGAGGGCCCAAGCCCGATGGCTCGCCCCGTCTGCCGCGTGATGGTCGCCTTGGTGTTCATTCTGGTCTTTGAATCATCGACACGCCCGGACCCAAGAGCAAGTAAACCCGCCGTTTGGCCCGCCGAATGCCCCTACTTTCACGTTCTCAAACCTACCCTACCGATATCGCACGCATCCTGTTCCCAATCCCTGCATCCGAATACCAAACGGAAGCCAATCATATGATCGTCGCACGCCAATCGCTCCCGGACACCCGCGACTCACTCACCCACAAGTTCAGCGTGGGTGGTCACGAGGGGTACCTCACCATCGGCCTCTACTCCGACGGCTCGCCCGGCGAGATATTCATCAAGATCTCCAAGGAAGGCTCCGCGCTCAGCGGCATGTGCCAGGCGTTCTGCCGTGCATTCAGCCTCGCCATACAGCTCGGACTCTCCGTCAACGAAGCCGTCGTCCGATTCAAGGGCATGCGATTCGAGCCCCACGGCCTGACCAGCAACCCCGAGATCCCCGCCGCCGACTCCATCGTCGACTACGTCGCCCGCTACCTCGAACTGCACTTTGCAAACAAACCCTCGCACGACGACAACCCCCTCCGCCGCGCCTGATCCAAAACGTGCCGCCACGACCCACCAAGTGCCACTGACCACGCCCCCGGGGTCAGTGCTCACACCACTCGGTTCGGCGGCTCACGCCCCTCAAGAATCGCCTGCGCGTTCGCCTCGCACATCCGCGACATCGT
>CAXBOF010000245.1:0-4399 GCA_963977205.1 uncultured Phycisphaera sp.
GCGCGGGCCGCTGCCGATGCCGTGGCAGTTGGGGTTGAGCAGGAACGCATCGAGCTGACACGCATCGACGATCCCGACGATCCGCGTGTCGTGATCGGGCTCGTCTCGGTCACACTCGCAGAGCTCCCGGTCGACGCGGTGTTGACCGCAAGCTCGCTGGCGGCCGCGAGCGTGCTCGGGCACCTACAGCCCGAGATCCCCGGCCCGCAGGGTGCCAGCCTGCGTGTGCTGCAGATCGCACCGATCGGCGGGCGTACGCCCCGGCGCTAGCATTCGCCGATGCGACTTGCACTGTTTCTCATTCTTACGATCTCTTGTGCGTTGACCACCGATGCAATCGCCCAGTCCGAGGCCCCGCCCATGCACACCAACCGCCTGGCTCGTCAGACGAGTCCTTATCTCCTTCAGCACGCGCAAAACCCGGTCGACTGGTGGCCGTGGGGCGAGGAGGCTTTCGAGGAAGCCCGCCGCCGAAACGTGCCCATCTTCCTCTCGATCGGCTACTCGACCTGCTACTGGTGCCACGTCATGGAGCGTGAGAGCTTCGAGGATGAAACCACAGCCAAGGTGATGAACGAGCGCTTCGTCTGCATCAAGGTCGACCGCGAGGAACGCCCGGACGTGGACGATCTCTACATGGCAGCCACACAAGCGCTCACGGGTCGCGGCGGCTGGCCCATGAGCGTCTGGCTCGAGCCCGAATCGCTCAAACCGTTCTACGCGGGGACCTACTTCCCGCCCGAGCCGCGCCACGGCATGCCGGCGTTCACCGATCTGCTCGTCGGGATCTCTGAAGCCTGGACCAACCAGCAGGACGAGGTCGTGGCGCAGGCCAACTCGCTCGCCGAGGCCGTCACCCATCAGCTTCAGCACAACGAATCGCCAGTGATCATCGGCGAGGACCAAATCTCGGAGGCTGTCTCGGGACTTGTCGGGATCTTCGATCAGCTACGACCCGGCCCACGGCGGCTTCGGCGGCGCCCCGAAGTTCCCGCAGCCGACATACATCGAGTTCCTGCTCACAATCCGCGGCTCGGCCGATGCGGACACGAAGAAAGTCATCGACACCGCCGTCCGCACCACGCTCGACGCGATGCTTGTTGGCGGCATCCGCGACCACGTCGGCGGGGGCTTCCACCGCTACAGCGTCGATCAGTCATGGACCGTGCCGCACTTCGAGAAAATGCTCTACGACCAGGGGCAGTTGCTCAGTGTGTACGCCAAGGCCGCGGCCGTCTACAGCGACGCCGAGTACCAGCGCACCGCGACCGAGATCGCCGAATATCTGGCGCGCGAGATGACGGGCGATGAGGGCGCGTTCTTCAGCGCACAGGACGCCGAGGTCGACGGCAAAGAAGGCCTGAATTACCTCTGGCTGGCTGGCGAGATCGAAGCCGTTCTGGATGCTGACGACGCGAAGTTTGCCCTCGACGTCTACAGCTTCGCCGACGGCCCCAACTTCCGCGATCCGCACCATGAGGACGAGCCCGATCGCAACGTGCTGCGATTGGCCGACCGCCCGGACAACATCGCCGCCCGCATGAATCTGTCCGTCGAGGCGTTCCATACCAGACTGGACGCGATCAACACCAAACTTCTCGCGGCCCGTGACAAGCGCAAGCAGCCGAGGCTTGACGACAAAGTCCTCACCGCGTGGAACGGCAACGCCATCGCGGGCCTTGCGGTCCTGGGCGGCGTGACCGGCGAAACCAAGCACATCGAGGCCGCCAAGAAAGCTGCCGCCGCGATCGACGCAAGCATGCGCACGCCAGAAGGCGACCTCTACCGCACCGCGCGCGACGGCAAAGCCCAGATCCCCGCGTTCTTCGAGGACTATGCCTGGCTTGCGCTGGCGCACGTCGAGCTTCACCGCGCACTGCCCGATGACACTGAGTATCTGGCAAGAGCGATCGAAATCGTCGAGCGCGCCGAAGTACTCTTTGGTAATCCGGAGACGGGCGGCTACTACGACACGCTCGAAGGCCAGACCGATCTCTTCGTCCGGGCCCAGTCCGTCTACGACGGCGCCATCCCGAGCGCGACCTCGACATTCCTGAACGTGCTGATCGACCTCTCCGAGATCACAGGAAACGAGCACTACGCAAAGCAGGCCGCCCGCGGGCTCGTGCGCACCAGCAGCCACATCAATCGCTCACCCGTTGGGCACATCAACTCGGTCCGCGCGCTGTACCGAGGTCTGGCCCGGGATCTCCCGCTCGCCGAGGCTTTCGAGAATGCCGGGGCCGTCAAGCCCGATCAGAAAGAGGCAGCGGGGGGGCAACAATCAGTCGTAGAAGTCTTCGCCGACACCGAGCGCATCGCGCTCAAGAAAGACGAGCCGGCAACGTTCCGTGTGCGCCTTGTCATCGACAAGAACTACCACGTCCTCGCGGCCGATCTCGGTCCGGATGCGATCGAGGGGCTCATCCCGCTGCGTGTGGGTCTGACGGGCGGCTCGGGCGTTTCTGTCTTTGCCGATTATCCAAAGGGCGAGCCCTACGCGCTGGCGGGTCTCGAAAGCGAGCTGCTCGTGCACGCAGGCGAGGTCGAGTTCGATCTCGTCCTCGAACGCTCGGGCGATCTTTCGGGCCGACCGATCGTCACCCTCACCTATCAGGCGTGCAGCGACACCGAGTGCCTCGAGCCCGTCACGGTCGAGCTCGATGTCGCGATCGACGCGGACTAGCCCTTCTTGACTAGTCGTTCTTCATGATCTCGCGCAACACCGTCGTCGCGTACGCGCCGGCGGGCAGGTCGAACGCGATGCGCACATAAGAACCGTGGTCGTCGATGCCGCCCTCGATGTCGGTGTCCGTCACGGAGACACGCAGCGGCCGACGTACGCCCGGCACGAGCCCGGCCTGCTTGCTGTCGACAAAGTCCTCGGGCGTCAGGTCCGCAACCGCAAGCGCCGCTAGCTCCGCTTTGTCGATGTCGCCCTCAGCGCGCATCATCTTGCCGCCCCACATCGGGCCGCTCGGGCTGATCTCGTGCTCCTTGAGGCGTGCTCTCGTTTCGTCCGCATCGGCGAGCACATCATCCACAGCAAAGACCGACCCGTTGTCGTGCTTGAACGCGATATCGCCCGCAAAGAGCGCATCCATCGTGCCCGCCTGCACCCGCTTGGCGAGCACCTCGTTGAATATCGCAGACTGGAGCGCGTTGAGCATCAGCTTGCGCTTCTGCGTGGGCATGCGCCGCCGCAGTTCCCCCAGCAGCAGCGAGCGGCCGACGAAGTGATTGTCGTTCTTGGCGCCGAATCGCTGCGGACCAAAGTAGTTCGGCAGCCCTCGCTTCTCAAGCTCGCGCAGCACCTTCATCGCTCGTGGTGCATCGGTCATCGACACGCCCCGGATGCGGATGCTGAATCGATTGCCCAGAAGGTGCCCGGTGCGCAGCTTGTTGATGTGGTGATCCGCCCAGAGCACCTGAACCCGCTCGTCGCGGAGCATGGGATAGTCTTCGAGTTTCTTGCCGGGCACATGCACGCTCACGACCTGCCGCGTGATCGCCAGTGCATCTTTCATACCCGCGGTGCTGACGCTGCTCCGCCGCACACCGAAGTGCTCTGCCACGATGTCGACCATCTCGGGCGTGCCGATGCCTCGCTTCTCGATCATCAGGTACAGGTGCTCGCCCTCGCCGCTGGGGCGATAGAGCGGCTGCTCCTCGACGAGAAAGTCCTCCAGCCGCTGGCGGATCTCGCCACCGATGCCGGGCATGTCGCTGGTGAGGTAGGGCAGGCTGTCGCTCACAGGTCCTCCCTTGTCGCGGATTCGATCACTTCCTCAGCGACATAGATCGGCGTGTCCGAGGCCACACCCAGCGCGATCGCGTCGCTCGGTCGGCTGTCGATCTGGATCACTTCGCCGTCAGACTTTCGCACAGTCAGCTCCGCAAAGAACGTGTTATCAGAAAGGTTCGTGATCGTGATGCGTTCGAGGTCGGCGTCCAGAGCCGTGAAGACCGACGCGAGCAGGTCGTGCGTCTGAGGCCGATCGATCGGCATGCCGCGGAGCCTGCGGTCGATCGCCTGAGCCTCGGGCAGGCCGATCACGATCGGGAACGACCGCGCCTCGCCCTCGAGCGTTTCGCCCGGCTCAGGGACCTCGCGCAGCTCGATGAGCTGAAAGTCCGACAGCTCGCGGATCAGAATTCTCGATAGCTCCATCCGGACGGCCATTTCGCGCTCCTGTGAGGGGCCCGACGCATCGTATGCCCGGCAACGCGGACCGAATCTGTATACGCTTCTCCAATGGCTGTCAGGCTCCGCTCCACACTGACCGAGCCCAGGCTCGAGATGACGCCGCTGCTGGACGTTGTCTTTCTCCTGCTCACCTTCTTCGCATTCGCGATGCTGGTGATGGTCCGCGCCGACGTCGTCGATGTCGATCTGCCC
>CAXBOF010000246.1:0-4393 GCA_963977205.1 uncultured Phycisphaera sp.
CGACCTCGCCGTTGGCGATGGCGCCCATGGACTGGATGATGTGGAACCCGTCGCCTGCCGGGTCGGCGTAGGGATCCATGAAGGACGTGATGCGGCGCATGCGGTAGTCGGAGGTGAAGAGGCCGGCCGCCACGACCGCAAGACCCGCCGGCGCGAGTAGGCCGACGTGCCAGAGCTTGGCGCCGGCCGCGATCAGGATGATGCCCCCCGAGGCCCCGATCAGGACCGCTGTGCCGAGGTCCTCTTTCATGATGACCGCGCAGACGATGCCCAGAGCAGCCAGCAGCGGCACAAGGCCCGTCCAAAACTTCTGCAGACGCTCGCCCGCCGAGACCGCGCACCAGGCGAGCAGACCCAGCATGCTCCATTTGATGAACTCGCTGGGCTGGATCGAGACCGTGCCCAGGACCGGAGCGGGGACCTCGATCCAGCGGGAGCTGAAGTTGCGGTTGCGCGAGATGCCCGGCACATAGACGAGCAGGAGGACGACGAGCATCATCCCGACGCCAAAGGCCAAGAGCGGCCAGACCCTGCGGGGGCTCGGGGTGAGCAATGAGTTGACAAGCCGAGCGGGCATGAAGGCGGTGCACGCCATGGCCGCCATAGCCAGGGCCATGTAGATCCCGATGCGTCCCGAGAGCATTGTGACGGGTGACAACCCACCACCCACCTGAACGGGTGTCTCTGCGCTGGCCGGCTCGATGACCATGCCCGCGCTGGTGACCATGAGCACGCCCACCATGAGCAATGCCAGGGCGCACAAAAACAGGATCTGACCTGAACGGATCACACCCATGCATCGTCCAGTTACCATCGATCAGAACACTCTTGCCCCAAGGCCCGGGAGGCTGACCATGAAACGCTCACTCGCAGTGCTCTTCTGCTCGATTCTGGCGTGTTTCGCCTGGGCCGACCCGGTCGAGGACGCCCTGACCGGCAACATCGGCGACGGCACGCTGACCGCGTCCCTCTCGGCCCTGAACACCCATCTTGAGGCCAACCCGAACGACGACCGGGCGCGGCTGGCGCTCGGGCTGCTGAGAATCGTCAAGACGGGCGAGGACTCGGCGCAGTGGATGTACACCTACGGCGCGGGCAATCCCGCCCGGGCCGCCGGCGGATTCGTCTTCCCGATGCTCAGCGCCATCCCCGGCAACCCGGACCCCGCCCGGATCACCTACGAGGACATCGACACCTTCTTCGAGACCTGGATGCAGGACCTTCGCGAAGCGGACGCGATCCTCGCCCAAATCACCGACGGCAACGTCAAGCTCGAAGTCGACCTCGCCAAGCTTCGGCTCGATCTCAATGGCAACGGCGTCGCCTCCGACAACGAGATGGCGGGCGTCGCGTTCTCGATCCTGTTCAACGGCGGGCGCCCGCGGGGCGAGGACGTCCCTAGCTTCGTCGTCGCGGCCGACCGCGCCGACGTCGAGTGGCTCCGGGCGTACTGCAACGTCTTCCTGGCCGTCGGCGAGATGCACCTGGCCCACGACCACCGCGAGCTTTTCGAGCGCGTCGGGCATGTTGTGTTCCCGAATATCGAGACGCCCCACGAATACCTCCGCGGGCGCAGCGTCTTCGACCCGACGATGACAGGGCTCGATGTCACGGACATCATCGCGCTGGTGCACCTGCTGCGGTTCCCCGTTGATGAGCCGGCGCGCATGGCGACCGCGCGCGAACACTGGCTGAGGGCGATCGGGCACAGCCGGATCATGTGGACGCACGCGCTGGTCGAGACGGACAACGACCGCGAGTGGCTGCCCAACCCGAACCAGGACGCCGCGATGCGGAACTTCAAGATGACCGAGGAGCGCATCAAGCTCTGGCACGATCTGCTGGCCGATACCGAGGATGCGCTCAATGGCGAGAAGCTCGTCCGCTTCTGGCGGGGCGATGGCACCAAGGGCATCAACCTGCGGCGCGTCTTCGAGGAACCCCAGACCTTCGACCTGATCCTCTGGATCCAGGGCTCGGCCGCGGCGGACTACCTCGAAGAGGGCGAACTCACCCGCGACTTCCTCTGGCGGGACTTCGAGGACGCGTTCGGGCACCGGCCATTCCGGTATATTTTCTATGTGAATTGATTATGCTTACTTGAGCACGTTGAGCCTGACCGTCGGATCGAGATCCGAAAGCGGCCTTGCGATCAGGTCGTAGCCGTCGGCGGCAACGATCGCGCAGCGGACGAGTTCGCCCGGGGCGATTTTCTGTTTGGATTGCACGTAGGTCACGCTGTCGATCTGCGGCGCCTGGTGGTAGGCCCGGCCCTGATAGAGTTTGCCACCGACCGAGACGCCCGTCGTGGCTTCGACCTCGCTGCCCGTGTCGCGGTCGATGAGGATGTCCAGCTGCACGCCCGACTCGAGCGGGTCCTTCTCGTCCCACTGGCTCGCCAGGAACTCGGCCTGCTCGAAGGCGATGTCCTGCTGGAGCTGCATGATCTCCGCCTTGCGCTGGGCCTTGACCTCGTGGGGCACAGCGAGCTTTGGGTCGTCCTCCATCGTGCCGGCGGGCGTGCCGGGCTCTTTGGAGTACTCGAACACCCCCACCGCGTCGAAGCCGACCTCCTCGATGAATTCGAGGAGCTGCTCGTGATCTGCCTGCGTCTCGCCCGGGAAGCCGGAGATGAACGTCGTGCGGATCGCGATGCCGGGCACGCGGTCGCGGAGCTTGTGCATGAGTTCGAGCTGCTGCTTGGCGTCGACATGGCGGCGCATGAGTTCGAGCATGCGCTGGCTCGCGTGCTGGAGGGGGATGTCGATGTAGGGCAGCACGTGCCCGTTCTGTGAGAGCTCGGCGAAGGCGTCGATGAACTCGTCGCGGAAGTTACTGGGGTAGGCGTACATGAGACGCACCCAGCCGTGACCGCCCGCGTCCTTGACCGCGCCGTTGACGGCTCGCAGCAGTTCGGGCAGGCCGCCGGCGCCGGTGGCTTCGTTGAAACCGAGGCCGATGTCGTCGCCGTAGCTGGTGGTGTCTTGACCAATCAGGTTCAGCTCGAACGCGCCGTCGGCGAGGAGTTCCTTGGCTTCGCTCACCACGCGATCGACGGGCTTGGAGCGCATCTTGCCCCGGATCGACGGGATCGTGCAGAACGCGCAGGCCTGGTTGCAGCCCTCGCTCATGCGGAGGTAGGCGTAATGGCGGGGCGTCAGGCGCAGGCGCGCCGAGTCGTCTTCGAAGTAGCCGATGCCCTTGCCGTCTTTGCCCTGCACGGTCAGGCCGGCGGTCTGCATGCCGCGATCACGGGCGGCCAGCAGCGCGTTGGCCGAGACCCAGTACTTGGGCGACTCGCCCGCGTCTTCCAGTCCCGTGCGCTCCGGGCGTGTGCCGCGGACCGCCTCGATGACCCGGTCGCGATCGAAGACGCCGATCATCGCGTCGATGCCGGGCTCCCACTCGAGCATCTTGGCGCGGTGGCGCTGAACCAGACACCCGGCGACGACGACGCGCTTGACGCGACCCGCCTCTTTGGCGCGGACAGCGTCTTTGATGACTGCCAGCGATTCGTCCTTGGAGGCCTCAAGGAAGCCGCAGGTGTTGATGACCACCGCGTCGGCCGGGTCAACGCCTTCATCGGTTGCGACGTGGTCGCCCTCGCCCAGTGAGCGACCCTCGGTGTGGCCCGCGTCGTCCCAGCGCTCGTCCTCGGACGGGTGGTACGAGACGGGCATGAGGCCATCGGCGGCCAGTGTGCCGAGCATTTTTTCCGAATCGACGAGATTCTTCGGGCAGCCCAGGCTGACGAAGCTGACCGTGCGGATCTCGGTATCGGGCGGAGATTGAGTTGTCGTTTGCGGCGTGGTCATCCGGGCAATGGTAGGCCCGGGCGGGGTTTACAAGTCCTCAGGCGACTCGCTTTGGAAACCGGGGCGCGGGAGCCTCGATCGTCTCGAGCCCAAAGCCCGGCATGGGGAAAACCCGCTGGAGCTGCTCGGCGAGCTGATCGGCCGGGGTGGTCACGAAGAAGCAGACCTCGCCAAGCTGTGTTGCCGCGAAGCGGAGGGCTCTTGGCAGGTTCTCGCGCGTGGTGACGATCATCAGCTCGCCGTGCTCGAAGCGGACGGGCAGCAGCTTGAACTGCCACGCCTGTCTTGCGGTGACGCAGGACGTCGCCGACGGCTCGATGCGCTGGCCCTCGAAGCTGAAGAGGCCCGCGATCTGCTCGTACTGGCGCGCCCAGGCGTCCTCGATGACCGTCGGGTCGATGCTGAACATTCGCTCGGCCAGCTCCCCGAAGGGCTTGCCGACGATGCGCTGCTCGTCGAGGATCTCTTCACGCATGTGCTCGGTCAGCACGCCGAGCTCAACAAGAATGTCACCGATCCGTAGGGGCATGATTCAGTCTCCGACGCGGTAGGCGCTGCCTCCGGCGAGAGTTGCATCG
>CAXBOF010000247.1:0-4386 GCA_963977205.1 uncultured Phycisphaera sp.
CCGAGCCGCCGTCCTCCTCCGCGAGGAAGCCTCCTGGGCGCAGCACGACGAGAAGAACCTCGAAACCGACGAGCTCGAAGAACTCCTCGGCCTGCTCATGGACGCACAGCTCACCCAGCAAGCCCTGGCGATCGCAAAGCTCCTCGTCCAGCGCAAGCCGGGCGACGCAGCAAGCCATCACCAGCTCAGCGTCGCGCAGTTCGGCCTCGGCATGGTCGCCGAGGGCGTGGTGTCCTCAAGGCGAGCCCTGCGTCTGCGTCCGGGCTACGTCTCCCCGATGCACAACCTCGCCGTCGCCCACCTGCGCCGGGGCGAGATCAGCCGCGCCCGCTACTGGGTCCGACAGGGCCTTGCCATCGAGCCCGACGACCGCGGCCTGCGTCGCCTGCGCACGTACCTGCGCATCCAGACCGTGCGCTCGTTCTACGAGGGCTTTGGTTTGCTCGTCCGCCGCTCACGCAGCTAGGCGTGCTCCTGAACCGAATCGCATTTGGGTAGGGGGTGTGCCCTGAACTGAATCGCATTTTGGGTAGGTGTGTGCCTGAATCGAATCGCATTTTGCGTGGGTTTCTGCGTGGGGCTTGCCCGACTCAATCCCCATTGATCAGGCGGTCGGCTTCCATGACATCCTTGTCGCCACGACCCGAGCAGTTGATGACGAGGTGCTGGCCCTCTTGCATCTGCTGCGCCCGCAGGAACCCCTCAGCGATCGCGTGCGAGGTCTCAAGCGCGGGGATGATCCCCTCGGTGCGGGCCAGCAGCTGATACGCATCCAGCGCCGCCTGATCGCCAACGCTCGTGTACCGCACCCGCTTGGTGTCGTGCCAGTACGCGTGCTCGGGCCCGACGCCCGGGTAGTCCAGCCCCGCCGAGCAGGAGTGCACATCCGCCGTCTGCCCGTGCTCATCCTGAAGCACATAGCTCAGCGAGCCCGGATGCCCGAACGACAAGGGCGCCGCGTGGTCGCCCCGGTTCTCCGAGCGCCCGCCCGCCTCGACACCCGTCAGCGCCACCTCGTCGTCGACGAAGTCGTAGAAGATCCCCGCCGCGTTCGAGCCGCCGCCCACGCACGCGACGATCTCATCGGGCAACCCGCCAAATGCGAGCACGCACTGCTCCTTGCACTCACGCCCGATCACGCTCTGGAAGTCGCGCACGATCGTCGGGAACGGGTGGGGGCCCACGACCGAGCCGAGGATGTAGTGCGTCGTCTCGACCGAGCCCATCCAGTCCCGCATCGCCTCGTTCGTCGCGTCCTTGAGTGTCCGCGAGCCCGAGTCCACCGGCACCACCTTCGCCCCGAGCGCCCGCATGCGGATGACGTTGAGGTTCTGACGCCTCACATCCTCCGAGCCCATGTAGACCTCGCACTCAAGCCCGAGGTGCGCCGCTGCCGTCGCCGAAGCCACGCCGTGCTGCCCCGCGCCCGTCTCGGCGATGATCCGCTTCTTGCCCATCCGCCTGGTGAGCAGGCCCTGCCCGAGCGTGTTGTTGATCTTGTGCGCACCCGTGTGCGCCAGGTCCTCCCGCTTGAGCCAGATCGTCGCGCCCATACCCGCGCCCGCCTGCTGGCGCGCCAGCTCCGTCAGCCGCGCAGCCTGATAGAGAGGCGTGGGCCTGCCAACGAACGTGCGGTTGAGCTCGCTCAGCTCATTCCAGAACGCGTTGTCCGCCTTGGCTTCCGCGTAAACCCGGCTCAGCTCGTGCAGCGCCGCCGAGAGCGTCTCAGGAACGAACACGCCCCCGAAATCGCCGAAGTACCCCCGGCTGTCGGGCTGATTGCGAAAGCTCGTCGGCTGGGTGTCGGTGCTGCTCATGATGCACTTTAGTCCGCTTCCCGCGCCAGGCGTTCATACTCCCGCGTCGCCCGCTGAGCCGCCCGTACACCACGCGTCTCATTCACCGGAAGCAGCAGCAGGAACCCCGCCACAAAGAACCCCGCAAGCAGCACCAGCGCCCACGTGTCGCCCAGCCCCGACTTGACCAGCCCAAAGCTCAGCACACCGATCGCCGCCGCCAGCTTGAACGAGACCGCCCACAGCCCGAAAAACTCGGCCGCCTTGTGCCTGGGCGTAAACCGCGCCACCATCGCCCGGCTGGCGGTGCCCGTCCCGCCCAGCCCGAACCCGATGCCGTTGCCGATCACCCACAGCAACCACTCGGGCAGCGAACTGCTGCCGCTGAGTATCGCAAGCGAAACCGTGCTCAGTATCCACACGACGAGGTAGATCTGGATCGTCAGCTTCGCGCCGATGCGGTCCTGAAAGAAGCTCGTCGCAGCCGAGGCGATGCCCGCCGTCAGCGTGATCTGCGCGACAAACAGCACCAGCTCTGTATCCTCGAACCCGAACTTGCGCGCCAGGATCGACGCGAACGCGATCACGGTCTGGATGCCAAAGGCGTACACGAAGAACGCGATCAAAAAGAGAGAGAGCTGCCGATAGTTGGCCGCGTGTCTGACCGTCTCGCCCATACGCACAAACGCGTCGGCGACGACGTTCTCACGCAGCCGCACGTTCGGACGCTTGTGCTCCTTGAGAAACAGCGCCGACGGGATCATCCCCAGGAGAAACCAGATACCCGCGAACAGAAAGAAGGGCCTCCAGCTCCCGACCGCCTTGAGATCAAACAGCAGCATCGCCGCGAACGTGAGCGCCAGCAGGCACAGCGCCCCGACGTACCCCATCGTCCAGCCCGTCGCGCTGATCCGCCCGATGTTCCGGCTGGTCGCAACGTCCGACAGAAACGACGCCAGCGCGTTCTCACCGATCTGGTACATGAAGTTGGCCGGGATGTAGAGCAGAGCCGCCAGCCAGATCATGTCGGGCCGTACCAGCGCCAGCCCGCACGTGCCCGCGATGCAGCACATGCCCGAGAGCATCAACACTTCCTTGCGCCAGCACCTCGCGTCCGCGATCGCGCCGATCACCGGCGAGGCGAGCACCACCAGAAACATGCTCGACGAAAAAAGAATCGCCCAGAGCCGATCGCCCTGCGCCTCGTCGTTGACGACCACCTCCTTGAAGTAGACCGCAAACAAGAGCGTGTTGATCAAGAGCGTGAACGACTGGTTCGCAAGGTCGTACATGCCCCACGCCCAGACCTCTTTCGGGTTGGACAGACCGGCAAACGGGTTGAGCCTGCGAATGACGCTCATCAGCGCGGGGAGCATATCAGGATCGCCGGTGCCACTACCCATCTCCGATGGGTAGTGATCCAAAGATTCTCGATGACAACCGGGCTCGCATCACCGATCCAAGATCGGTGATGGCACCACATCAAAGCAGGTGCTCCGTCAGGAACTCCACCTGAAGCGCTTTCGCCTCGGATGCCACCTTCCCAAACCCCGCGTGCTCCGAAGGTGCGCCCGTCGTCGCCCACGTCTTCAGCTCGATCTGCCCAGCATCCGCGTTCTGATCCGTGTAATGCCCGCGCAGCGCCTCGACGAACCGGTTCATGCCCTCGATGGGCACAATCTCGTCCGCCTCCGAGTGCAGCGCCAAGAGCGGAATGGGTCGAAAGCTGTCCAGGTGCCGCATCGGATCGAGCCGTGCGACCTGCTCTTTGTCGTGCGCCGCCGGCCAGGGACGCCCCCGCGTTTCTTCGGGGTCGTACAACTCACCCAGCCAGCCCGTCGTCGACTCGACCGCAGCGCACCGGAACTGATGCTCATCGCACAACCTGCGGAGCGTCACCATCCCGCCTGCCGACATGCCCCCGATCCCGATGCGCGTCAGATCAAAGTACCGCCCGTGCTCACTCTCTCGCAGCGCTTCGAGAACGCCATCAATCTCACCGAGCATCTGTTCGAGCACACCCGGCGTGGTGTCCGGGCCGTGGAGCTTCGGGCCTTGTCTCTGCCCATGCCCCGGCAGATCGACCGACACCGCCGCGATCCCCGCGCGGATCCAGCGCAGGTACCGACCGGGGTCGAGTTCCTTCGTCACCGTCCTGCCGTGCATCCAGAACATCACCGGCGCGGGCTTCTGCCAATCCGGATGCGCCAATAGCGTCGGCACACCCGCAAGCTCGAGCGTCCTGGACCGCTCGGCCAAGTGACTCGGGAACATCGCAAACCTCGGCTCGATCTCGTGCGGCTCCATCAGAACAGCAGCTTCTCGCCCGGCTTGATCGAACTGGGCACGTTCTTCGCATTCAGGTCGTCCGCCTCAAGAGCCGTCAGCGGGCTGATCTCGATCACGCAATCGATCGTCCCATCGCTCTTGCGCGGGATCTTCACGCCATGAGCCTCAAGCCAGAGCGATGCCCGCTGCGTCTGCAGCATCGCGCAGGACTCGGCGCTGTCGATGCCCTCGGCGTTCTTGATCGGCGCAAACTCCTGCACACGCGAGGTCTCAAGGATGATCGACTGCTTCGCAAACGGGA
>CAXBOF010000248.1:0-4374 GCA_963977205.1 uncultured Phycisphaera sp.
AGTTCGATCGGGAGTGTGAAGGCTTCGTCGTGTGGCTGGTCGGCGCGCTTGGGGAACTTGTGTGTGCCGGTGATGATGACGGGGACGTCGTGTTGTTTGAGGAGTTCAGCCGAGAGCGTGGCGTCGGTGCCGCCGACGATGACGGGGCGGAGGCCGAGGTCGATCGCCCAGGTGACGGCCGCGTTGATCTGGTCGACGTCGTTTGCGGAGATAAAGACGGGGTTCTCGGGGTCATTGCCCTCGGCGCTTGGGATGACGCTCAGCATGGCGTCGAAGCGGATGTCCTGAGGCGAGCGGTCGCCGTCGCGGTAGCTGAGGGCCTGCTGGAAGAGCTCGTCGATCTCGTCCAGACGCTCGTTGATGCGTTCCATTTGGCGCGCGTCGGGTTCGTCGGCCCACCAGTTGTTTGATGGGCGCATGCTGGGCCAGTTGATGGCAAGGCCCGCGTCTTGTTTGACGGACATGTCTTCCCAGGTCCAGCCGTCGGCGCTGACGATGCTGATGCGCCCGGGGACGGAGCCGCCGGTCGGGAACGAGCCGAAGGTCAGGATGCCGTTGGCGCGTGTGACGGGGATGAGTGTGGAGTCGGGGTTGATGGCGGTGGCGGCGAGGACTTCCGGGGTGGCGCTGCCGACCTCGTTGTTGTCGCTCGTCTGGCGCAGGGCGGCGATCTCGGTGAGGCCGATCTGCGTGACGGGCGCGATGAGGCCGGGGTAGACGTGAAGCCCCTCGCCGTCGATGACCTTGGTGGTGGCGGTGAAGACGCGGTCGCCCTCGCCGACCTCGGTGATGATGCCCTTGTCAAAGAGGATGTAGCCCGTGCCGATCGAGGGGCCGGTCATCGGGTGGATGGTGGCGCCGGCGATGGCGATGGGCATGTCCTGCGGCGGTGCCTTGTGGATGAGGTCCTGTGCGCCGGCCTGTGAGGCTGCAAAGACGAGCGAGGTGGTGACGAGTTTCAGGTGTGAGGGTTTGTTGGTGTGGTTGTTCATCGGATGATCCCCATGTGCGAGAGGCCGCAGCCGCAATCGCCGGGCTGCATGGTGGTGTTCGGGTTCTTGCCTTCGAGCCAGAGCTTCATGTTGTGGGCCTTGAGGCTTTCGAGTTGGATTCGTGCGGCCAGCGAGAGGCGCTCGGGCTCTTCGGCGGACTCGTCTGAATCATCTTCATCGGATTCGGATTTCTCGTCGTCCTTCTTCTTGTCGGGCTTGCCGTTGATCTTGGCGATGAGCCTTGCCCTCTCGGCGGCGACATCGGCCTGCATCTGGGCGTCTTTCTCGAGCGAGAAGTACTCGCGGCCGTCGACGAATGTCTGCTCGCAGCGGCTCAGGCCCGAGAGCGGATCGCCCGACCAGATGGCAAGGTCGGCGTCCTTGCCGACTTCGATCGAGCCGACACGGTCCTCGATGCCCAGCTGTGTGGCGGCGTTGATGGTGACGAACTTGAGTGCTTCTTCCGGGGGCACGTTGCCGTACTTGACGGCTTTGGAGGCCTCGGTGTTGAGGCGACGCACGAGTTCATCCGAGTCGGAGTTGTAGCTGACCGAGACGCCCGTCTCCCAGAGGATCGGGCCGGCCTGCGCGATCGCGTCCTGGACTTCGACCTTGTACGCCCACCAGTCGCTGAAGATGCTGACACCAATCGCGTTGGCCTTGACGGCCTCGGCGACCTTGTAGGTTTCGAGCCCGTGCTGATAGGAACCGATCTTGAAACCGAAGTCCTCGGCGATTTTGGCGAGCATCAGGATCTCGTCCTGGCGGTAGCTGTGGCAGTGGATGAGTCGATCGCCCGCGAGGATCTCGGCGAGCGGGTCGAGCTCGTAGTCACGACGGGGGCGATCGCTGTTCTGGGGCATCTTGCCCTCGAACTTGGCGGCCTTGGCGAGGCTCTTGGCGAGCACGGGCTCCATGCCGACGTCTTCGGGTTTGGATTTGGATGTGTTGAGGTAGCTTGTCCAGTCGCGTGCGTACTGGCGGGCGGCGATGAAGCGGTCACGCATGAGTGTGTCGACGCCCATGCGCGTCTGCGGGTAGCGGTCACGTCCCTCGTTACCCCAGTTGGCGTGCGTGACGTTCTCGCCCAGTGCGAATTTGATGCCTGCTTTGGCACCGGCGAAGTGCATGTCGCGCGGGTGGGGTGCGCCCCAGCGGACTTTCTGGATCACGTTCTGCCCGCCGATGGGGTTGGCCGAGCCGTGGAGTGTGTTGACGGTGGTGACGCCGGCGGCGAGCTGGCGGTACCAATTGATGTGATCGGGGTCGGAGGTGTCAGCCATGCGGACTTCGCTGGTTGTTGCCTGCGCGCCTTCGTTGGTGCCGAAGGTCCACGTGCCGGTATGGCTGTGGGCGTCGATGATGCCGGGGGTGATGTGCTTGCCGGCCAGGTCGTAGGTGCGAGCGCCGCTGGGGATGCGGGCGGCCAGCTTGCCCTCGGTGACGATGCTGATGCGGCCGTCCTCGATCATCAAGGAGCCGTTCTCGATGACGCCCGCGGGCCCGCTGGTCCAGATGGTGGCGTTGGTGAAGAGGACGACCTCTTGCGCGGGGAGCTGGGCCATCGCGTAGGGGCCGAAGGGGTAGCCCGGCAGTGTTTCCGGCGCGGGCTCGTACTCGTCGTCTTTGTCTTTCTTGTTCTTGTCGTCGTCATCCTCGGCTTCGTCATCGCTCTCGATACGCTTGGCGGCCCAGGTGAAGCTGCCGTCGTCGGGCGCGATGCCCGAGCCCGCGATGCGATCATTCGAGAGCACGCCCGAGACGATGTAGGTGCCGGATTCGTCGTCCTCGTCGTCGACGAGGAAGCTGATGGTGTTCTTTGTGATCTCGACGTGGCGGGCGTTGTTGGTGGCCGGCTCGTCGCCGTCCATCGCCTCGGTCATCTCGATCTTTTTGCCATCGACGGTGAACGTCATCTCGAAGAAGGGTGTTTCCTCGGGGCCGACCCACATGGCCCATTGGCCATCAAACGGGTGGGCATCCTTGTCGGCGCTGATCTCGTGGCGAGAGCCGTCGATCCAGAGGTCGCGGATCTTGGCCTTGGCTTTGGGGTCGAAGAGATCGCCCGAGGCGACGACGAGCGACGCGCCGTGGCCTTCCTGGATCGTGCCGACCGCGTCATCCACACCGAGCAGCTCGGCCGGGACGGTCGTGATCATCGCAAGAGCATCCTCAGCGGAGAGTCCGGCTTCGATCGCTTCGTGCAGGTTCTTGAAGAAGTCGCTGCGCTTGCGCGATTTGCTCGTGGTCAGCGCGACGGTCGCGCCCGCCTGGCGGAGACGCCTCGCGTTGGTCGGGGCCTGCTCCCAGGTCATCATCGTTTCGAGCTCGACGTCCTCGGCCTTGCCCACGCTCGAGACATCGGGCTTGCGCGGGTAACGCAGCGGGATGATCAGCGCGTGCCCGTCGGCGACGATGGAGTCTAACCGCTTGAACTCGGTACCAGTGCCGATGAGGACGAGTTCGGTGTCTTGGCCGAGTGTCTGCACGACCTCGTGGGCCTGGAAGGCCTCGAGCTCGTTGTTAAGCTCGAAGAAAATCGGAGCGTCGATAGTCGTGAGCGCATCGATGGCGTTCGTGCTGGGTTTGTACTCGACGGCTTTCTGCCAGTTGGCGTCGTTGAAGGTCTGGCGGATGAGCGCGATGCAGCCCATCTGGCTGGTGGGGTAGATCATCCCGCCGCCCCAGCCGCCCTTCCAGAAGTCGGCCGCGTGGAACGCGTCGTGCCTGATGACCGCTGCGCGATCGGCAGCAGCGCTCTCGGGGCGGGGCGAGGTGCTGACCACCGCGCCCAAACCCCGCAGGATGCCATCATCAGGTGCGATTCCCGCCGCTACAAACCCGAGTTCGCGGAGCGACTTGGCGGTGCCCTCGTCGAGCCCATCGCCTTCGAGGACGCTGCGGCTTGGTGTGATCTTCGGGTTCCAGTGCCTGCCGGGCCGGTTGGAGTCGTGCTCGGGCGTCTTCACTTCGATCCAAGGATCAATGAAGCCGGGGTAGATGTGGGCGTCGTCATCGAGCGTCCACTGGCGGTAGCCGGTGAGGTCGAGGTCGCCCGCCCCGCGTGCGATAGTTTCGATCTTGCCGTTCTGTATAAGGATGGTGACGCCGGTCTCTGGCCCGCCGGGCAGATGGACCGTGCCGCCGATGATCGCGTGGCGGCCGGGGTCGGTGACGCGTGGGCCGTTTTCGGGCGGGGTGAGCGGGCTCGTGCCCGACGGTTGGGCCTGGACGCTCATCGCAGCCAGGGCGGCGGCGACGATAGAGGCAAAGATCGTTCGGAAGGTCATGCTGAACTCCTGAGCAGCGGCCCGGAACAGGCCGCAGATGGGTTTGGGAGTCTAGCAGATATTTGCCCGTGGCTAAAAAGAAGGCGCACCCG
>CAXBOF010000249.1:0-4372 GCA_963977205.1 uncultured Phycisphaera sp.
AATTCCTTGAGCGTCCAGGCCCGGTCCGCGCGGGCCAGACGGATCTGCCGCCCGAGCTCCGTGCGGAGGCGGTCCTGCGGCTTGAGCCCCAGACCCAGCGACTCGGCGGCCTGGCGGAGCACATTCTCGAGCTGATCGGCCGAGAAAGGCTTGGCGAGATAGTCGTACGCGTCCTGCTTGAAAGTCTCACGCATCGAGTCCATCGAGGGGTAGCCCGTCACGATGATCACGCAGAGCCTGGGCCAGCGCTCGTGGAGCTGCGCGAGCACGTCCTGGCCCGAGTACCGCCCCATGTTCATGTCCAGCAGCACGACATCCGGCAGCGACTCCTGGCAATGCTCGAAAAGCTCATCGGGCTCGGTCGTGGTCGTGACGCGGTGGTCGCGGTCGCTGAGCATCGACTGGACAAATTCGAGAAAGTCCGTGTCGTCATCGAGCACCGCGACGGCCAACGAGATCGGGGGCGCCGTCGCCGATTCCTTGCGCTCAGACATCGTCATCCCCCTCGTCCGGCCGTGTGGGCGATTCGAGTCTACCGGGAGTCGGGCTCTCGTCGCCAATCGTGGCGCGTTCACCCGTGGGCACGACCGGGATCATGACTTCGAACACCGCGCCGGGACCGTCCGAGCGGTTGTGCGCCAGGATCACCCCGCCGTGCTCGTGCCCGATGCCCTGGGCCACACCGAGCCCAAGACCCGTGCCCTTGGCGTCGAGCCTCGACGAGACGAACGGCTCGAACATCGATTCAAGCAGCGCCGAATCGATCCCCGGCCCGGTATCGGCAACCTTGATGCTCACCCACTCCGAGCCGTCACGCTCGAAGAACTCCGCCTCCACATCGACACGCCCGGGCTTCTGGTTCCGCGTGACCGCATCGACCGCGTTTCGGATCAGATTCACGAACACCTGCAGCATGCGCTCGGCGTCGCAGGCGATCACCAGATGCTCCGAGACGGTGCTTGCCAATTCCACTGACTTGGCGTCGCGGTCGAGGCCCACGAGTGTGATCGCTTCATCGACAATGCTGGATAGTAATGTGGGCCTTGTTTCCGGCGGGCGGACGCGGGCGAAGTCGAGCAGGCTTTCGCCCAGTCGCTCGAGCCGCCCCACCACCCGTACCAGCAACTTGAGCTCGGCCTCGCTCAGCCCAGTGCCATTGGAGTCATCGAGCTTCTCGACGAGCCCCTTGACCACTGTCAGGGGTGTATTGAGCTCGTGCGCGATGCCCGCCGAGAGCATGCCCAGACTCGCCAGACGATCCGCGTCGGCAAGGTTCCGCTTGGCGTTTTCAAGCAAATGGTTCTTCCGCGTGAGGTCCGCTGCCACGATCTCGAATCGGCCCAGCGCATCGGCCAGATCTCGCTCGTGCTGGCGGAGCGAGCGGACGGTCTCGTTCCGCGAGCGCATGATCGAGCCCAGTTCGTCCGAGGGGATGTGCTGCTCGTTGATGAGTTCGGCCGCGGGGTCGCCGTCCTGCACCGCCTGGTCGGCTTCGAGCAGCCGCGAGATCGGACCGTACACGTTCTGGGGCAGGACGAACAGCTCGAGGATCGCCGCGATGAGGCCATAGATCGCAAGGATCGCCACCACCGTGAACGCATAGAGCTGGAGCACCGCTCGGCGGGCCTCGGGGATGCGCGCGGTCACCATCGCAAAGCGTGGCTGGTCCTCACTTGGCGAAGCAAGCTGCATGACCGCGGTCGCGCCTGTGGCATCGGTGCGAGAGAGAAATGGCTCGTCGGGATCGGTCATCACATCGAGCGGCAGACCAAGTTCCGCCGGCGTTCCGACGCGGATCGTTAGGTCGTTGACATCATCGATGGAACCGGGCAGACCCCCTCCGCCTTCGAACCAGCCTTCTCGATCGAGAATCGCAAGCACCGTCAGGGCTTGGCTCGACTCTGCCCGTGCGATGACAGCCGAGGCGCCCGGCCTGAGCGTGACGAGCAGGACCGCCCCGAGAACGACCGAGAACGTGGTGTGAAGGATGATGAGTTTTTTGCGGATCCGCATCTCGCCGAGCAGGCCCAGACGCACCGGCGAATCACCCGGGGCCAGCCCGTGTGCAGACTCCGTGCTGTTGGAATCCGTCGCCATGCCCTGATGCCCCTACACTCGCCCCGTGCCCAACCCCCGCCGACAGAATCCGCCCCGCCGCCGCATCCGAAACCATAACGCTCCCAAGCCGACAGCGCGGAGTGTGGTGCTTGATGTGCTGACCCAGCAGGCCGAGCGGTTCCCCGCTCTGGAGCCGGTCGAACTGGACACCCGGGCTCTGGATGACCGCGATGCTGCCCTGGCGCACGCGCTCTACGACGCCTCGATCCGCAGATGGTTCACGCTCGACTTTCTGGTCCGCCAGGGGCTCAAGCGGCCCTTTGGTGAGCTCGAGCCCCCGCTGCGTGCGGTGCTCATCTTCGGGGCAGCCCAGCTCGTCCTGATGGACCGGATCCCGGCCCACGCGGCCCTGAATGAGGCTGTCGAGTGGGCCAAGTACCGCATCCGCCCCGGGGCAGCGGGGATCGTCAATGCGGTGCTCCGCCGGGTGAACGAGTGCGTGGGCGAGCGGGCCGGGCCGTGGGATGGCGGGCACGATTCGATCCCGCTGGCCAGCGGCTCACGCAGGCTCAGAGGCCTGCTCCTGCCCGAGCACCCCGCCGGCTGCCTGAGCGTGGCGACCAGCATGCCAAGGCGGTTGCTCGATCGCATACTCGAGCAGCACACAGAAGAAGAGGTCCGGGCGCTGTGCATGCAGGCGCTGACCAACCCGCCGACGGTGCTCAACATGAGCTACGCAGAGGAGGCGATCGAGAGCGGCTGGACCAAGCCGCACGAGCGCGAGGGGAACGCGGTCTGGATCGGGCCGCGCGATGAGCTGGCGCCGCTGCTTGCATCGCGGGGTGACCTCTGGGCGCAGGACCCGTCATCGAGCGAGGCGGTCGAGTCGATCAGGGATCTCAAGCCCAAACGCATTGTTGATCTCTGCGCTGGACAGGGCACCAAGACGCGCCAGCTGGCGCGGGTGTTCCCCGAGGCGACGATCATCGCCACGGATGTTGATGGCGATCGGTACCGCACGCTGTCGAATGTGTTTGACGGGCACGAGCGCGTGCGCGTGCGCAGCATGGCGGAGATTAAGCAGGCCGAACGCGGCCGGGCGGATCTGGTGCTGCTGGATGTGCCCTGCTCGAACACGGGCGTATTGGGCCGGCGGGTCGAGGCCCGGTACCGGGCGGATGCAGCGGCGATCCAGCGGCTGGCGCGGATCCAGCGCGAGATCATCGAACAGGCTGTGGATCTGCTCTCGCCGGACGGCGTGATCCTGTATGCAACGTGCAGCGTGGACCGCGAAGAGAATCAGGATCAGGCCCAGTGGGCCGCCGAGCGATTCGGGCTGGCTGTCGGTTGTGAGCGTTCAACGCTCCCGAGGACGGGTGGAACACCTGAATCGACGGTGGATGGATCGTACAGTGTGGTGCTCGGCCCCAGAGCCGGGCGAGTCGGGTAGACTCACCCCTCCAGAGCCCCGGCATCCACGAGATTGAGAATCCCTGCATGAAACTGACGGATCTGATAACGCCGGACTGCATCCTGGCCCCACTCAAGGCAACACAGAAGCACGAGGTCATCAACGAGCTGATCGAGGCGCTGGCAAGAGCAGGCCAGGTCTCGGACGCGGCCACGCTTCAGGAAGCCGTCTGGACCCGCGAGCAGACGCGGACGACCGGCATCGGACAGGGACTCGCGATCCCGCACGGCAAGTCAGATGTGCTCAAAGACATGGCGATGGCCATCGGCAAGCCCGCTGAGCCGATCGATTTCGAGTCGGTCGATGGCAAGCCTGTTCGTCTCATCGTGCTGCTGGCCAGTCGCCCCGATCAGGTGAGCGACCACATCCAGGCACTGGCCAAGATCAGCCGTCTGCACATGGAAGCGGAGTTCCGCGAGAAGATCTACGCGGCAGAGACACCCGAAGAGATCTACGAGCTTCTCCAGAAGCACGCCAACACCTGAGTCGGGTTTCACCGAATCGGTATCAGCTTGCCCGGCGCGTCGAGCCCTCGACAGCCGCGGCCCCCACTGTTTCGAGGACGCCAAGAGCCCGGTCGGTGGCCTTGCGGAAGTGGTTGTACGGGAAGAGCACAACCAGCGCGATGACCAGACCAAAGGCGGTGGTGTAGAGCGCCTCGGAGATACCCACAGCCATGGCGGCGGTGTCGGTGACACGCTCGGCGCTGCCCAGCAGGCCGAAGCTTTTGATGATGCCGGTGACTGTGCCCAGGATGCCCAGCATCGGGGCGGCGGTGATCGCGGTTGAGAGGAACGAGAGATACCGCTCGAGGCTCGGACGGACGCTCTCGGCGGCGGCCAG
>CAXBOF010000250.1:0-4366 GCA_963977205.1 uncultured Phycisphaera sp.
CCTGGGCGTGCTGGAGCTTCTCTTCGAGCCTGCGGATCTCGGCCTCTTCCATACCCTGCTGCTCACGGGCCGCGTGGTACTCGGAATTCTCCTTGAGATCACCCAGCGCCCTGGCCTCGGCGATGCGCTCAGAGATCCGAGGTCGGTTCACGCGCAAGTCGTTCAGACGCTTCTCGAGCTGGGTCTTCTCGTCGTGTGTGATGAGTTCCATGGCCTGAAGATCTCCGTATCCATAGGAACGGACCCGCAAAAAACGGGTCCGCAGCGGTCAATCTAGGCTGAATCCGCTCGGGATGCCACTCCCCCACGTGTGGTGGACCGCCAGATGGCGACCAGTATCCACGAGGACACCGCCACACAGGCGGTCATCCACGTCGCCCGCCAGTGCGAAGGCGCCACCACCGCGTGCCTGCCCGTCCAGATCCGGTCGCTCAGAATCTCCCAGGGAGCGGTCAGGGGCGAGGCCATCCGAAGCAGGAGTTCCAGATCGTCCGAGGTGCCCCGCCCGATCGACTGCAAACACAGCAGGATCAACGGCCCGGCCGCGACAACCGACAGAATCGAGATCATCCAGAGCGTCCGCTCCAATCCCGGCCGAACACCCATGTCCGCTTCCAAAGGCCCCTCAAACGTCCGCACCAGCCGCCCCGGCCCGAGGGCGACAGCGAGCATCGCCCCCACGATCAATGCCCAGGAAACGATCAACACCGCCGTGGCCGCCACCGAGGTGACGGACCAGCCCGTGATGATCGCCTGAGGCCAGAGCACCGCCTGCAGCGGCACGAGCAGGATGATCAGGTCCTTGGCGACCACGGTCGGCCCGCCGGCGATCGCGCTGATCTGGCAGAGTCTGAGCATGGGCCACATCACCGTGATCCCGATCGAAATCACGGTGATCAGCCTGCGAGCCCCCTCGCGGTAGCCCTCGGCTGTCACCCGGACGGGGTCGCCCAGGGTCATAAAAACCAAGAGCGTTGAAACGAGCAGGAAGATCATCCACAGGACCGCAAAGCCGCGCGGCTCGCCGCGACGATGGGCCCACCGATCGGGCGAATCCTTGGGAGCCACCAGCCCGATGTGCTCGACCCACTCGCGCACAGCATGCCGATGCCCCGGCTGATCGGGGCCCTGCGGCAAATTGGGGCCTTGCTCGTCCACTCTTGGAATCTTGGGATGCCTAGGGCGTGTCTTCCACCAGGATCGGCCCCGAACTCACATCGATCAGTTTGCGGCCCGCGTCGATGCGACGCCCAAAGTCGGGGTGCTGACGCAGATACCCGAGCTGTCGCATCTTGCCCTCGGTGCTGATCGCATCGGGCACGGGGTCGCTTGGCATGCGTCCCCAGATGATGCGGTTGCCCGCGTCGGTCATGATGATGAGCCGGCGGAAGCGAGGGAACTGCGAGACATCGATGCCCCGGATCTGGTCCGCGCCGCGCGAGCCGGGCAGATGCTCGTGGAGCAGGTTCAACAGCTCAAGCCCCGCCTGGATGGATTCGTTCTCCCATTTCTGGCCCGGAACGACCGCCAGCGGCTTGGCTTCCTTGGCGCCCAGGATCACCGGGAAGGGCGAGAAGTCCGCCCGCCAGCTGGCCTTGAGCCGCCTGCCGTCGGTCGCGATGAGGTAGTCGTGCGCTTCTTCACGCACCACCGCGCCCGGTGAGCGCCAGCGGGCGTCGATCTCGATCACGCCCTCGTCGAGTCTGTTGATCGCGTCGATTCGGCTCACCCAGCCCGTGCGGGTCAGCCAGACGCCGAGCTCGTCGAGCGTGCGGGCCGAGAACGCACCAGGGTGCTCGCCCACGATCTCGTAGGCGTCATCGAGCAGGTCCCGCTGGACGGATTGTGGCGGCCAGCTGACATTCTGCCCACCTGAAATGGCGTCGGGCCAGTGGATGCGGACCGTCGGGGGGCCGTCGGCTGCGATCTCGGCGGCCCGGGTGTCGGCTGCGCTGATCCCCACACTCATCCCGACGGCGAGCACCACGCCGGTCACCACGATGCCGATGACATTGGCGGTGATGTGGTCGTACACCCACTCGGTGAGGCGTTCCCGGGCGGTCGGGGGCTTTCTGCGTTTCTTGGCCATATGCAGATGAGGGTCGGGTCAGCGGGGCGATTGGCTTGAATGCAGCGCCCCGGATCGCCCTTTTGCGCCCGCCAGAGCCTCTTGCACGAGATGGGCGCACAATTCGTGCATCGGCATCCCCGTCTTGAGGGCCGCCTGTGGCACCAGCGAGTGCGAGGTGAACCCCGGCATCGTGTTGATCTCAAGCAGCCAGTGCTGGCCCGTCTCGTCGATGATGTAATCAGCCCGACAGAGATGACGCACGCCGATGGCATTGGCGAGCTTCAGTGTGTCGGCCTGGATCGGATCGGCGTCGACATCCGCGGGCTCGACGGTATAAACCGTGTCGTCGCGCTTGTACTTGGCCTCGTAGTCGTACACACCCTTGGCGGGGGCGATCTTGATGAGGGGCAGGGCGACGAGCTTGCCGTCTTTCTCGATGAGCGGCGAAGAGACCTCGCAGCCCTTGATCATCTTCTCGACCATCGTCACCTGTCCTGGATGGTTGATGAGATCCTGACGGGCGAACGCGACGGCCCGCTCGACATCGCTTGGTGTCAAACAGATCGAGAGGCCCACACTCGAGCCTTCGAGCGCAGGCTTTATGACCAAGGGGGGCAACATCGCCACGCGGTCGTTGTGATTGAAGAGACACGCCTCGGGGGTGCGGATGCCGAGCCTTGCGGCCTCCAGCTTGGCAGCGATCTTGTCCATGCAGATGCGGGCCGCCATCGGCCCGCAGCCCACGTATGGCCGTCCGTCGCGTTCGAGGATGTCCTGAAGAGGCCCGCCCTCGCCCCATCGCCCGTGGAGCGCAGGGAAGACGACATCGCCGGCGATGTGCGCAAGCGAATCGGGTGTGTCGATGAGATGCAGCTCCGCGCTGAGGCCCGCTTCATTGAGAGCTTTGGTGATCGCGGTGGAACTCTCGATGGAGACCTCGCGCTCCATGTCCGGCCCGCCGCCGAGAACAGCGACGTGTGTCACGCCGAGCGCCTCCAGATGACGACCTCGGTTTCGAGCAGTACGTCGAAGCGGTCGTACACGAGGTCCTGGACTTTCTGGATCAGGTCCAGGATCTCTTTGGCGCTCGCGCTGGCAGCGGTCTCGATGAAGTTGGCGTGGCGCTCACTGACAGCGCAATTGCCGGTTGTCAGACCCTTACCTCCTGCGCGGTCGATGAGCAGGCCCGCGCTGACACGCTGGTGAGCCTCCCCGATGCTGTCGAGATCGCATCGCAGGACCGGGTTGCGGAAGACGCAGCCGCAGGTCTTGGCAGCCAAAGGTTGGGTGCGGGCCTTCTGGTCCATGATCTCTTTGAGCGTCCGCCGGGCGGCTTCGGGGTCGCCCGGGGTGAGCTGGAGTTCGACCTCGGTGATGACCAGATCGAACAGGCCGCTGGTGCGGTAGGCGTAGGCGATGTTGTCGCGCGGGATCTGAACGATCTCGCCCTGCATGTTGATCGCAGTGACGGACTTGACGACGTCAGCCATCTGACCGAACGAGCCGCCGGCGTTCATGAACGCGGCCCCGCCGAGCGAAGCGGGGACACCGATGAGGCCCTCGATGCCGGTGAGTCCGGTGCGGACGCAGGCGTGGATGAGCTTGGCAAGGTCCGCCCCACCACCTGCGGTGACGATGCCCGTGGATTCGTTGATCTCGACGCTGCGGAAGCTCGGGTGATCGAGCTTGACCACGAGTTCGCGCACGCCCGCGTCATCGACGAGGAGGTTGGCGCCGTCGCCGAGGATGCGCAGGTCCGGCTCGGCCTGGATGCAGGCCTGGAGTTCTTCGATGGACGCGGGTCGGGCCAATCGCTGGGCCTTGCCGCCGACCTTGAAGTAGGTGGGGATGGGCGCATCGCGCTCGATCTCGGGGAGTGTTGCGGCGCGGGCCATCAGGCGTGTGCTCCGATGTGGACGGGGCTTGGGGCGCGTTCCATAAAGCTGCGGGCGATGGTCCAGACGGGGCCGGCGCCCATCACGACGAGCAGGTCATTGGGCTGAGCGATGTCGTCGAGGTGCTCGACGATCGCGTCGAAGGGGTAGAGGTGCATCGCGCGGGTGCCCCGGCTGCGGAGGCGGTCGACGAGATCGCCCGCCGAGACCTTCTGCTTCTCGGCCTCGGAGTCGCGGACGAAATAGATGTGCGGCACGATGACAACATCGGCTTGGCTGAAAGCGGCTGCGAAGTCATCGAGCAGGAAGCGGGTGCGCGAGTGCTGGTGCGGCTGGAAGACGCAGATGAGCCTGCCCCCGCGGTCGTGCGGGCGCTCGTGTTGGCGAAGGGCGCGGAGGG
>CAXBOF010000251.1:0-4351 GCA_963977205.1 uncultured Phycisphaera sp.
GGCGTGGTTGACGATCTGGTCGTACGCCGGCCCGAGGAAGCCCTCGAACTGGATCTCGGGCACGGGGCGCAGCCCGTTCATCGCCATGCCGATGGCGGTGCCGATGATGCCCGACTCGGCCAGCGGCGTGTCGATGACTCGGTTGTCGCCGAACTGCGCGTGGAGTCCCTCGGTGACGCGGAACACGCCGCCGTTGGGTCCGACGTCTTCGCCGAGGATGATGACGCGGTCGTCCTTTGCCATCTCCTGCTGGAGGGCGAGGTTGATCGCTTGTACAAGGTTGAGTGTGGCCATGTCTGATTCTCAAAGAGGCGCTAGGCACAAGGCGCTAGGCACTCGGTCTGATACAGGTTCTTCGTTCCGATTCACTGGCGTCTTTGGCCCGGTGATTAATGACTTGTGCCCATTGCCTGACCCTGCAAGCCGACCTGGTCGGGATACTTGCCCAGGCTGCTCGTCCGCATCGTCTCACGCTGCTTGACGAGTTCCGGGTGCGGCTCGGCGAACATCTCGTTGAAGATGCTGTCGACCTCGGGCTTGCTGACGCCCTCGGCGGTCGCGACGACTTCCTTGACGATCGTCTTGGCGCGCTCCTGCAGCTTGTCGTCCTTGGCCTGATCCCAGAGTTTGCGGGCCTCGAGGTACTTGCGTGTGCGGATGAGCGGGTCTCGGGCGATCCATGCCTCGACCTCGGCCGGGTCGCGGTAGCGGCGGGCATCGTCGGCGGTCGTGTGGTCGCCCAGGCGGTACGTCACGCACTCGATGAACGAGGGGCCGTCACCCTTGCGGGCCCTTGCCACGGCATCGTCCATCGCGTACTTGACCGCGAAGATGTCGTTCCCGTCGACGCGGACCGTGGGCATGCCATACGCCAGCGCCTTCTGCGCGACGGTCTCAGATGCCATCTGCTTGGCGCGGGGCACGCTGATGGCCCAGGAGTTGTTCTGGTTGACGAAGATGACCGGCGATTTCATGACGCTTGCGAAGTTCATCGCCTCGTGGAAATCGCCTTCGCTGGTCGCGCCGTCGCCGAAGTAAGTTGCGACCACGTTGCCAGTGCCGCGGACTTTCTCGGCGTACCCGATGCCCGTGGCGTGGAGCATGTGCGTGCCGATGGGCACGGACAGCGGCGTCATCTTGACACCCTCGGGGATCTGGCTGCCACGCTCGTCACCCATCCAGTACTGGAGGACGTAGTGCATGGGCAGGCCCATCATGAACAGGGCCGCGTTCTCGCGGTAGCTCGGCACGACCCAGTCCTTGCCCGGGTTCAGCGCCAAAGCCGTGCCGACGGCGGCGGCTTCCTGGCCCTTGTTCTGCGGGTAGGTGCCCATACGCCCCGAGCGCTGGAGCTTGAAGGCGAACTCGTCGAGCTGACGGCAGACGGTCATCCGCTCGTACAGGTCGAGCGCCTGCTCGTCGGTGATCAGCCCCTTGCCGAGCTTCTCGTCGAAGTTGCCCTTCTCATCGAGGATGCTGACATACTCGATGGTGGCTGTGTATGCGGTTGTTTTCGGCATGACAGTGCTCTCTCGTTTCTGACGTGTGATCGAACGGGGTCAGGCGTGGGCGTGCTTGTCGCCGGGGAACTTCTTGATCGCTTCGCTGCGCGGCGTGCGGCCCTTGCCGCGCATGTCGGTGGGGGTCTTCTCGGGGATGATGAACCATTCCGTCGGCAGCGTCTGGTTGTGCTTCATCGCGGCCTCGGCGGCGGCTTCCATCGTGTCGTCCGCGTTGCGGTAGCCCTCGCGGAAGAACGCCTCGATGTCGAGCTCGGCGAGGTCGAAGAAGTGGATCGCCGCGGCCTTGTCGCGTGCGAACTCCTCGCCCCCGTTGCTGCCGTGCAGACGGATATCGCGGTCGAGCTTGCTGAGCGTGCAGGTCCAGGCGTGCAGCTGGATCGCCGCCAGCGCCAGACGTGACTGGGGCACCTGGCGTTGGAGCATCGCCGCGTCGTGCTTCTTGGACATCTGCTTGAACTGGTAGGTGAACTCGCTGATCTTCTTGGAGAGGCGGTCGGCGTAGGGGCGGAGCGAGGGGTGCACGTTCTTGATTTCGGGCGATTTGCGCCGGACACCGAGGAAGACTTCCATGCCCAGCGGGATGGCTTTGCCGAGGAACGCGGGCTTGAAGATGTTGCTCTTGGCGTTGTCGCGCATGCCCAGCATCCACTCGCCGAGCTGCTTGCCGCCATAGCCGAAGATGAACGACCACATGAGGTCGTTTGAGCCCTCGACGATGGTGTTGATGCGCGAGTCGCGGAAGATGCGCTCGAGCTCGTTTTCGGTCATGTAGCCCTCGCCGCCCATGATCTGCATGGCGCTATTGACGACGCGCCAGCCCATCTCGGAGCAGAAGACCTTGCAGATGGCCGTCTCGACCATGATGTCCTCGTCGTGCCGGTCGAGCATGCCGGTGGTCATGTAGAGCACCGCGTCCATCGCGTAGGTCAGGGACGCCATGTTGGCGATGTGCTGACGGACGAGCTGCTTGTCATCGAGCGGATCGCCGAACTGGTAGCGGGTGTGGGCCCACTTGATGCCCTGGTCCATGGCGCGTTTGGCGCCGCCGGTCATGCCCGCGCTAAGTGTGCATCGCCCGTAGTTCAGGCAGGTCAGCGCGACGTTGAGACCCTTGCCTTCCTTATGAAGAAGGTTCTCGGCGGGAACGCGGACATCCTTGAGCCGGATGCGTGCCTGCCAGGTGCCGCGGATGCCGCACTTGGAGCGGTTCTTCTCGAAGATGTCGATGCCGTCCATGTCGGGCGTGCAGACGAGCGCTGTGACTTTCTCTTTGCCGTCGGGCATTTTCTGCTTGCTCATGACGGTGAAGATGCCGGCCAGTGCGCCGGAGGTGGACCACTTCTTTTCGCCGTTGAGCGTGTAGGAGCCGTCTTCGTTCTTCTCGCAGTGCGTCTCTTGTCCGCCCGCGTCGCAGCCGGCGTTGGGCTCAGAGAGACAGAACGCGCTGAGCTTCTCGCGAGCGACGATGGGGAGCCACCGCTTCTTCTGCTCTTCGTTTCCAAAGAGCATGATCGCTTTGCAGCCGATCGATTGGTGCGCCGAGACCATGACAGCCGTGGAGCCGCAGTACTTGCCGATCGTCTCGAGGACGCGGTTGTAGCTGGTGATGCCAAAGCCCAGCCCGCCGTACTCGGTAGGGACTGTGCAGCCAAGAGCGCCCATCTTGAAAAGACGCTCGACGACCCACTCTGGGATCTCTTCGTTCTGATCGATTTCGATCGAGGGGTGCTCGCTGCGCAGGTATTCCTCGAGCTCGGCGAGCAGTTGGTCGCAACGGGCGGTTTCCTCGGAGCTGACCTCGGGATAGGGCAGCACGAGGTCCTCGCGGAACCGTCCCCAGAAGAGGTTCTTGGCAAAGCCCATGGTGGTGGGCTCAGCGCCGAGCAATGCCTCGGCCTCTTCGAGGGTCTTGCGATCCTTCTCTGAGAGACCCTTCATGTCTTTGAGATCTGCCATCTCGCTGTCCTTCCTGCCTGACCGTTCGCCCGCGTTTGGCGGACGTGTCGCTTTGAAGATCGAAGGCTCGCACCGCAGCCGGTGCACGCTTTCGTTCGTGAATTGTGTTACGCCTTCTTCGCGCTTCGCTCGAAGAATTGACGGATCGATTCTTTGCCCGCCGGCTGATTCCGCAGACGCACCAGATGCTCCTGCTCGACCTGAAGTGCCGCGCCCCAGCCCTTGGCTAGACCCGTGTCGATCGCGTCGCAGACCGCCTGGCCCGGGGCACTGTTGATCTCGGGGCGGACCGCGTCGAGCGCTTCGAGCACCTTGGCGGCATGGGGCTTGCACCCGATCCACCGGCTTGGTGTGCCAGAATGACGCGCGGGCTTCTTCTGGGCGTTGATCCAGGATTGAGCCGTCTCAATCAGGTCTTCTTTGGTTGGCGCGATTTCGTCGAAGAGGCCCGCCTCGCACGCCTCGTCGAACATGAGGGTCTTGCCCTCGGCCGTCAGCATGATCGCCTTTGCCGGGTCCATGCGGGCTGGCAGGAGGTTCGTGCCGCCCCATCCCGGACAGATCGAAAGTCCCGCCTCTGGCAGCCCGACCGGGTAGGGCTTGGCTTCGGGCGGGCAGGCGATCAGGCCGTCGCAGTGCATCGCAAGCTCGAGCCCGCCACCGAGTGTTGCCGCGTGGATCGCAGCCGCGGTCGGGTAGGGCAGATCGCAGAGCATCGCGTACACGCCGCTGGCATAGGCGAGATACTTGTGAAGCTGTTCATCGCTGAGCTCTGAGATCGCGGTCAAATCAGCGCCAGCCACGAAGGCCCGCGGAGCCGCGGAGGCGAGGATGAGCCCCTCGGCGTTCTCTGGAAGCGTTTTCAGAGTGAT
>CAXBOF010000252.1:0-4333 GCA_963977205.1 uncultured Phycisphaera sp.
ATTCACGAACTCAGCTTTAGAAGCAATGATCTCGACTCAAATTGGAAGCGATGTCGATGTTTTGCGTCTCCAAAAGAGATTCAGCCCAGGGGGCCTGACAGCATCCGGTACTTACCCTGAGGTGCTTCCGGGCGATGTGAAGGATCTATTCTACGCATCAACAAGTGCTGCCAGCGATGTGAATCGCGTAGCCATGCTCTGGCGCGACACGCCGAATTATGACGTTCCCACAGGAACGACATCGCTCACCGGGCTGATTGATTGGTCAGCACCCTCGCTCCCACTTGCGAATCGTGAAACAGACCAGTTGGTCGATAGACTTCGAGATTCATCCGATTTCAAGGCTGCGCAGGCATCAGTCCCGGGTGCCCCTCTTCGTCCTGCACTCGATCGAAGGCTGGATCTTCCAGATCGTGATGGCCCCAACGGTGAAATCCGTGTCAACGACGCACTCCGTGGAAATGCGACAGAGCGAGCTGGCCCCGGGTTTTCTGTGGGTATTGGTGGTACTGATTACAACTTCGGTGGACAACTTGGCGTTGCCATGTGGGGAAGTGTCTCCCGCAAGGACGATGCATCGTATGAATCCGCTACGACTGCAACCGAGTACTACACCGCAAATCTCATGCCTTCCCCCACGAACAATAATTATCCGGGGCGAACATATGTTGGAGGCACTCCGGTGGGCGCGTTGCCCGCCAAGGTCTTTGAACCAACAGCCAATTCGAGCACGGGCAGTTATGACCCTTACGCAGGCTCGAACTTCCTCGTTCACGACTTAGATGTCGCGGGCGATGATGATGCAGTATTTCCTGAAGCTCTTGACCTTATGTCTGACTTCAGCCCGTCTGGTGATACGCCGTATCCTCATGCCACAACTACCGATTTCTCAGGTTTCTGGAATGATCTTCAGAATGGAAATAGACAGCCTGAATTCTTTGCGAGCCTCGGCGCGCCCGCGTTTGAACGGGGCGGTTCAATCGGCCTCTCCACTCCGATCACCGCCAACATCAACACCGGCATCGGCGACTACGAGGGCGAGAACTACATCAAGGTGACGGTCAACCAGACCGAGTTCCGCGACCTGCTCACGGGCCGTCGCACGCTGCGTGTGGGTGACATGCTCCTGCCATTGTCGGTGGGCGCGTACCGCACGCCGCTCGAGCCCGGTGCATCCGGTGCTCCCGCGACGCCCGATGGCGCGTACAGCCAGGATGTGAACCAGCGCCTCGAGCAGTACGAGGCCCAGTGGACCACGCTCGGCGAAGCACTCGCCGCGGCCTCGGGCTATTCCGATTCCGTCGGCCCCGGTGGCGGCGTTGCCAGCCTCGGACCCAAGGATCCCTTCCGCTCGCTCGCGTACGACCACGAAGCTGGCTTCCCTCAGCCCAAGATGGCTCAGACCACGACAGCCGCTGGAGCGACGATCCCAGCTTATGTACTCGACCGAGGTCAACTCCGCCTCGATGCGTTCGTGCCATTCATTGATATGGACTTCAACGGTCTGTACGCGGAGAGCACCGACATCCGTCGTGGTCTCGGCATTCCGATGGCGCTGAGTCTCTTCGACATCGCCCAGGCCGGCACCGACAACGGCATCGCCGCCCTCGGCAGCCTCACTCGTCCCGTCATGGGCACGATCAACGCCAACACCGCCGAGCCCGAGATCCTGCGTCTCCACCCGGCCTTCGGCATGGACATGTTCGCCGCCAGCGGCGCGATCCCTGCCAACAAGCTCTGGTGGCCGCGATCGCTCTTTCACGCCACGATTAATTCTCAGCCGTACCGGCTCAACCTCTTCGAGGACAAGTCCCCAGAAACCAGGCCGGTTCCATTTGCCGACGTTGGCACGATGATCACGTCCTACCGCGACCCGGCCCGCTACTCGCGTCTGCACCTCGGCTCAGGCATTCCCGGCGCGGGCGGTCCTCTTGTTGAGGTGAACAACTTCCCGCGTGTGGAACGCGAAACCGGCAGACCCGAATTTGGTCTCCGCATGAATCGCGACAAAGCAGACATCGAGAACATCCGACCGCTGCCCGGTTTCGGCTCGATCGGTGAACTCTTTGCTGTCCGTGACCCGAGTGTCGACGATGTCCAGCACCAGGTTGGCGGCTTCGCCCGCGACACCCGAAGCCTCGGCGTCGGGTTCATCGACCGCACTGGCAACGCGGACACCAACGCCAACTACGGCCAGGGCATCGATTTCTACAACACACCGCTCACAGCGGCTAAAATCAACCAGCTCCGCAGCGGCGAGATCCAGATCGCCACGTTCGGCAATCAGCTCACGGGTGACCAGATCGGGCTGGCGATGAACTACGGCGCATCACCAACACCTACGGCTCTCAACGCCTTCCCGGGTGTGGGGGATCTCCTGCCCATCATGCCGGACCAGATCCCCGACAGCTACGACGAGCAGCTCGTCCAGCTCAACGCCGTCCTCAACTCCATGAGCGTCCGCAGCGATTACTTCGCCGTCTGGTTCGTGGTCCACGGCTACAAGGAGTCCGACACCCAGGGCCTCCAGCCCACCGACCCGCTGTCGCCCAGCTTCCAGGCCAGGTACCTCATGATCCTGGACCGCTCGAACGTCACCCAGAAGGGCGACCGTCCCAAGGTGCTCGCGTTCGTTCAGCTTCCGATGCTGCCCGAGCCGTCGACCGGGACCAACTGAGCGGGGTACGATTGTGCCACAAGGTCGGGCCCTCGCCTCGCGGGGGCCTGATCGATTTTCAGGGCGTAGCTCAGCTTGGTAGAGCACGTGTTTTGGGTACACGAGGTCGCAGGTTCAACTCCTGTCGCCCTGACTTCGTTCTTCGGATTTGGAGAGTCTGCCCGCTTTAGTCCGCTGGCGACGTGATCTGGCTCGAGAGAGCCTGAGCCGTCGGGTTGGCGTGCAGGATCGGCGGGTGGATCATCGAGACCACCTCGTAGGCCCCGCTCGGCTTGGCCTCGATGGTGCCCCTGAACTTCCCTGTCACGCCCCGACGCTGCCACGCCTTCTGGCAGGCCTCACGCATCTTGGCGATCTGGCGATCGCTCAGGCGGACGCTGATCGAGCCCGAATGCACGCGGTAGCGGAGCACAAGGTCGGGCACATTGTCGATCTTGCCCATCTCGCCGAGCCTGAGGAACAGGTCCAGATCCTCGGCGGGGTAGCTGTCATGGTGGTAGCCGCCCACGGCCCGCACAGCGTCGGCCCGCATCATCGCGGCCGGGTGTGAGATGGGCGTTCGGCCACAAAGGGCCTCGGCCTGAACCTGGTCGTTCCCACGCACGGGCGGGGGGGTCAGCAGGTGGCGGTCCCGGCTGTCGATCAGTTCGATTCCGCCGCCAAGGCAGACCACCTCGGCGTTCTGCTCCATGAACTCGACCTGGACCTTGAACCGGTCGGGCAGGGCGATGTCGTCGGCATCCATCCGGGCCAGGAGGGGGGATCTGGCGTGGGCGAGCATCTCGTTGAGGGCGCCCACGATCCCGGTGTTGGATCGGCTGATGAGGGTAATGCGGGAATCCTGCCGGGCATGACGGCGCATCTCGGCAAGCGAGCCGTCCGTCGAGCCGTCGTCGAGAAGGATGAGCTCGAAGTCCTCGAAGGACTGGGCTCGGATGCTCTCGATCGCGCTTGCGACGTAAGGCTCTGCGTTGTGTACGGGCATAAGAACCGCGATGGTCGGGTGCCTGCTGCTCGACAACATTCGGCTCCTTCTGTGAAGACGGTGCGAACTATACCTCGGCTAGCCGACAGGTGACGCCACACCCATTCGTATCAGAGTCCCAGGCCCGATCTTGGCTCCTCGATGCCGAAGGTATTTGTTTGGGATTCGTAAATCGGCCCCTCGGAAGTCGTGATGTAAAGCGTTGCCAGATCTGTCCCTCCGAAGCAGACCGAGGTCACGCGGTCTGTCGGAACGGGCAATCGATCGAGCACCCGCCCGTCCGAGGCGTGCAGGGCTACGCAGGCACCATCCCAGCGGGCGGACCAGATTCGGCCCTCAATATCTCGCGTCAGGCCGTCGGGCGTCCCCTCGTCTGGGGTGGCCTGATAGAGATCGGTTCCACTTGTGAGTTCGCCGGTCTTGGGGTCTCTGTCGAAAAGGACAATGCGTTTGCTGGTCGAACAGGTCCAGAGGAGTGAGCGCCCCTCATCGAAGACGGCCATGCCGTTGGAGACGTCGGTGCCCTTAAAGAGCGAGCGGATGCTCAAGTCGGTCCCGACGCGGTAGAGCCCGCCCGAGCCGGGGTTGGCAGCGATGGTGCCCGCGTAGACGCTGCCATCGTGCAGGGCCTGTACGTCGTTGAACCGGGCGGCATCTGGGTCGTCAAAGGT
>CAXBOF010000253.1:0-4332 GCA_963977205.1 uncultured Phycisphaera sp.
CGAAACCTTCGGCACCACCAGCGGTTCGTGGGCGAACGAGGAAACCGCCGTGCTCACCGTCGTCCAACCCGACCGGCTCAGGTTCAGAGGCTCGGGGCTACAAAGCGACCTTGGCGTGCTGACCGCCGGCCTGCCCGCAAGCATCGTTCCTCCCGTGCCGACATCGTCGGGGCGCGCAGTGCCTCTCAACGAATCAATGCACGGCTCACTCACTCTTGGACTCTCCGCTCAGCCCAACGAGCGCACAATCGACCTCTTCGTCACTCCCGATGAGCTTTTACCGTGGGCCAAACCGGGCGTCTCCGCACAGATCGAGATCGTAACGAGCGAGAACGCTTCACCCGAACTCTCTATACCTCTCGCAGCCGTCCAGCGTGACGGCCTGACCCCCGTCATCTTCCGCCGCTCACCGGATAATCCCAACGAAACGATCCGCATGGAAGCCGACCTCGGCATGGACGACGGCCGATGGGTCGAACTGCTCAGCGGCGTGCGCGAAGGCGACGAAATCGTCCTCGATGGCGCCTTCCAGCTCATGCTCGCAACGAGCGGGTCAATCCAGAAGGGCGGCCACTTCCACGCCGACGGCACATTCCACGAAGGGGAGGACTGATCCATGCTCAAAGCAGTCATCCGCTTCTCGCTGCAGTACTCCGCGCTCATCCTGATCCTGGCGGTCCTTGTCGTCGCATACGCCGGCTACAAACTGCCACGCATGAGCGTTGATGTCTTCCCAGAACTCAACGCCCCCACCGTCGTCATCATGGCCGAGTCCGACGGCTTGGCCGCCGACGAAGTCGAGCAGTACGTCACCTTCCCGATCGAATCCGCCGTCAACGGCATGTCGGGAGTCCGCCGGGTGCGCAGCACCAGTGCCATCGGGCTCTCCATTGTCTGGGTCGATCTCGAATGGGGATCCGATCTCTTCAACGCTCGGCAACTCGTTGCCGAACGCCTTGGCTCAGCGCGAGGCAATCTCCCTGAAAACGTCGAGCCATTCATCACTCCCATCACGTCGATCGCTGGCGAGATCATGCTCGTCTCGCTCTCATCACCCGATGGCTCGGTCAGCCCGATGCAGCTGCGCTCGTACGCCGAGTTTGATCTGCGCAACAAGATCCTATCAGTCCCCGGTATCGCCCAGTGCGTTGCCATCGGCGGCGAACTCCCCGAGTACCAGGTCAACGTCGATCAGGACCGCCTCCGCCTCTATGACCTGACGATCTCCGATGTGGTCGAGGCCGCCGGCGGCTCGCACAGCACCGCCAGCGGCGGATACCTCGCCGACGTCGATCACTTCGAAATCCCGATCCGCCAGCAGAGCCGCGTCCAAAGACCAGAGGACATCGCCAATACGATCATCAAGTTTCACAACAACGTACCCGTGACCATCGGTCAGGTCGCCGACGTCGGCATCGGCCCGGCACCCCGGCGCGGCACCGCCTCCGAGGGCGGGCAACCCGCGGTCATTCTCACCATCCAAAAATCCCCCGGCACAAACACGCTCACGCTCACCGATGATCTCGACGGCATGCTCGATCAGATCGAGCCGACACTCCCAAGCGGAATGGTCCTCAACCGCGACGTCATGCGCCAATCGCACTTCATCGGCCGCGCGGTCCACAACGTCACGAAAGTCCTCATCGAGGCCGTCATCATCGTGCTCGTCATCCTCGTGCTCTTCTTGATGAATCTTCGGACCACACTCATCACACTCACAGCAATCCCCATCTCCCTGGCTGTCGGCCTTCTCACGATGGACTGGATGGGTCTGGGCCTCAACGTCATGACGCTCGGCGGCCTGACCGTCGCCATCGGTGTCCTCGTTGACGACGCGATCATCGATGTCGAGAACGTCTTCCGAAGACTCAAACAGAACCGCACGCTTTCTGAGTCGCAACAGAGAAAGCATCTCGATGTCGTGTTCGATGCGAGCAATGAAATCCGGCCCGCGATGGTCTTTGCCACACTCATCATCGTCATGGTCTTCGTCCCGCTCCTCTTCCTGCAAGGGCTCGAAGGCGAGTTCTTCCGCCCGCTCGCGCTCACCTACATGGTCTCCATCCTCGCCTCGCTCGTCGTCGCGCTCACCGTTGTCCCCGCGATGTGCGGCTTCCTTCTCCGCAAGCAGTCACGAAAGCCCCACGCCGAAACCGACGGTTTCCTCGTCCGCCTTCTCAAACGCGCGTACGAGCCCGCCCTGCGCCTCGCCATGCGCTGCCGCGTCTGGGTACTCGGAGTTGCCGGCCTTGCCACCATCGCGGCGCTCTGGCTTGCGAGCACATTCGGCACCTCGTTCCTGCCCTCATTCAACGAAGGCACTTTCACCGTCTTCCTGCTCGCCCCGCCAGGCACATCCATCGTCGAGAGCGATCGGCTGGCAACGATGGTCGAGCGCCAGCTCATCCAGATCGACGGCGTCAACGCCGTGTCGAGACGCACAGGCAGGGCCGAGCGGGACGAACACGCCGAGCCAGTCAGCAACTCCGAGATCGAAGTGACAGTCAACGGCGACCGAGATCGGCACGCCGTCAGGCGCGAGATCGACAAGATCCTCGCCTCAATCCCCGGCATCACCACCATGATTGGTCAGCCGATCGAACACAGACTCAGCCACGTGCTCTCGGGCACCTCGGCTGCCATCGCCATCAGCATCTTCGGCGAGGATCTCAATCAGCTCAGGCAAGTCGCCAAGGAGATCGAAACCGAGTTGAGAACACTACCAGGTGCCCGCGACGTCAACGCCAACCGCGAGGTCATGATCACATCGCTCCCGATCCGGTACCGATCCGCCGAACTCGCAGCCGTCGGACTCAGCCCGCAAGACGCCGCCATCCAGGTCCGCCAGGCGATGCACGGCCAGGTCGTCGACACCATCAACCAGGGCGTTCGCCAGTACGACCTCGTCGTCCGACTCAAGCCGGAGAATCGCCAGTCCATCCAGCAAGTCCGCGACCTGCTCCTGCGTGGTCGCGGCGGCGCCACCGTGCGCCTCAGCGACGTTGCCGACATCGGGCCGGAACGATCCAGCAACATGATCACCCGCGAGAACGCGCAGCGTAAAGCGGTCGTTTCACTCAGCGTTGACGAGGGCTCAAACCTCGGCGATCTCGTTGCTAGCGTCAAAGAACGTGTCGGCCCGATCGTCCAAAGAGCCCAGATGACCGTCTCCTACGGCGGGCAATTCGAAGCCCAGCAGTCCGCCTCCAAGACCATTCTCGTCGCGGGCGTTGTCGTCGCTGTCCTGCTCCTGCTCCTGCTGCAGATCTCCACCGGCACCTTCCGGGCCGCCATACTTGTCATGCTCAACATGCCATTGGCGCTCATCGGCGGCATCCTGGCGATCTACATCGCCGAGAGCACCAGACCCATCGCCAACACCCTCGCACTCTTTGGCATCGGCGGGCCATACATCCCGCCGGTGCTCTCGATCGCGAGCCTCGTCGGATTCATCACACTCTTTGGCATCGCCATCCGCAACGGCATCCTGCTCATCAACCACTACAACCACCTCATCGACGAGGAGGACATCGAGCCCGGAGAAGCCATCGTCCGCGGCTCGATGGAGCGGCTCGTTCCGATCCTCATGACCGCGATCTCAGCCGCACTGGGGCTCCTGCCCCTTGCCATCGCAGCGGGTAAACCCGGAAGCGAACTCCTCGCCCCGCTGGCGATCGTCACGCTGGGTGGCCTCTTGACATCCACGTTCTTGAACCTCATCGTTGTCCCCGCCGGATTTTCGCTTGTCTTCGGGTATGCTGCCAAGTCGAAGCGTCCCGGCCCATCTCCGACCAGATCCACTCAGAACACAAAGGAATCCTGATATGATCATTTTCAATGCACCGCTCACAATCGCATGCATCGCCGGCACCGCATTCCTGCTCTCCGGGTGCAGCGACTCGCCCGCGAGCGACAACGCCGACCACGGCCACGAACACCACGAGGGGGCCGACCACGACCATGATCACACAGAGAATGCCGAAACAATGGACGAGCACGGAAGCGAAAACCCCCTCGGCTCCGTTGAGATCGCCGGCACCACGTTCGAAGCCAGCTTCGATGGCGAGATCGAATCCGGTGCCGAAATGCACATCAATTTAAACATCACAGACGGTCCCAAACCCGCAGCCGTGCGCCTCTGGGTCGGGGACGAATCGGCCACCGGTTCCATCAAAAGCAAAGCCGACGCCACCGACAACAGGTTCCACGGCCACGCCGAGGTTCCTGCCGAACTCACCGAAGGCGTCGCCCTCTGGATCGAGATCGAAAGCGACGACGGCTCGCGCACAGCAGGCTCGATCGATCTCCCCGAGTAGCCAGGCTCGCCGATCT
>CAXBOF010000254.1:0-4318 GCA_963977205.1 uncultured Phycisphaera sp.
AAGAACTGAGCCTCACCGAGGACCGCATCGCTGCCAGCCGCCGCTTCTACAACGCCAACGTCCGCGAGATGAACCAGCTCCGCCAGGCGTTCCCGACGAACATCGTCGCCAACATGTTCGGCTTCGAGAACGGCAGCTTCTTCGAACTCGCAAGCGAAGCCGAGCGCGTGGTGCCGAGAGTGGATATGTAAAAAATAGGTGGAGAGGGAGGCAGGATGCCTCCGCCACGAGAAAGAGAAGTTCTCAGCCCGCGACAACCGGGTTCGTCAGCACACCGAGCTTTGAAATCTCAACCTCGACCGTGTCGCCCGGCCTGAGAAAACGCTTCGGGTCGCGCCCGAACCCCACGCCGCTGGGTGTCCCCGTCAGTATGACGGTGCCCGGCAAGAGCGTCGTGGACTTGCTCAGCTCGGCAACAAGATACGCAATCGAGAAAATCATGTGGCTCGTCGAAGACGACTGCATCGACTCGCCCGAGACGCGGCACGCGATATCCAGCTTCTGTGGGTCGCCCACCTCATCAAGTGGCACCACGCGCGGCCCGAGCGGGCAGAACGTATCAAAGCTCTTGCCTCGCCCAAACTGACCGCCCGAGCCCTGTTTCTGCCACCAACGCGCACTCACGTCATTGGCGCAGCACAGACCCAGCACATGCCTGTACGCGTCGGCCTCAGAGACATCACGCGCTGCAGTCCCGATGACAACCGCAAGCTCCGCCTCGAAATCGACCTGCTCCGGCCCGCCCGTTTCCGCATCACAACAAATCGGCGGGATCACAATCGAATCGCCCGACAGACAAGCCGACGCGGGGTTCTTCGTGAAGTACATCGGCCGCTCCGGAACCGACCCGCCCATCTCGGACGCGTGGTCGGCGTAATTGCGCCCGATCCCGATGATGTGAATGAGCGACAAAGGCTCGGCCCCAGACCGCTCCACCGCAACCATGCCGTCATACTTGATGAGTTCCATATACCCCCCGTGGCGGAGGCTTCCAGCCTCCGCAGTATTCTTCAGGTATCTGTCTCGGAGGCCGGAAGCCTCCGCCACTGATAAAATCTAGATTACATCTATCGAACCCGGATCAGGACAAAGCCCGGCCTTGTGTCCCTTGCTGAGTAGCTGCTTGAGCGCCTCACGCCCCTTCTCACCCATCGATCTCGTCAGCGGGCTGACATACATCGCCAGGTACTTCTTGACGAGCGCATCATCGTTCCACTCGGGCCGACCCTCGCCGCGAATCCGCAGAAACTCTCGCGACTCGGCCTCGTGCGCGATCGCATACTCAACCGATTCGGACAGCAGCCCTGCCAGCTTTGCACACGTGCCCGCCCCGTAGCGTGCATCCAGATCGCGCCGAATCACATTCAACCCCAGCGGCAAGGGCATCTGCGTCGTGCTGTTCCACCACTCCCCAAGGTCCGCAAGCTTGCGAAGGCCCGCATCCTCGAACGTCAGCTGCGCCTCATGAATCAAGAGCCCCGCGTCGGCCTTGCCTCCCTGGACCGCGCCGATGATCTCGGCAAAGGGCATCTCAACCGCCCGCATCGTGCGCGCCGGCTCGATCGCGCGGAGCATGAGGCTCAGCGTCAGGAAGGCCGTCGTCTTGCGCCCGGGGACCGCGATGGTGATGTCGTCCATCAGCAGCGCTTCAACGGGTAGCTCGCGGATAAAGCGTTCATCATCCGCCCGCGCGACGACCTTGGGGCCGTAGCTCTCCCCAAACGAGCCGCCGCAATCCGTGATCTGATAGCGGTCCTTGATGTGCGGATAAGTGTGAGCGCTGATGGCCGTGATGTCCAGATCGCCCGTTTCAATCGCCCGGCGGTTGAGCACCTCCACATCCTCGGGCATCGGCTCGAACACAAACCCCCGCGTGTCCAGCGCCGGCTTGCCCAGCGCCCCCTCGATGGGCGTCCCGTCCTCGTGCGTCATGCCGCAGAGGGGCCACCACATCACAAGATCATCAGAATCGGGCGAATGCGCAAGAGTGAGCGTCGGCATGCCACAAGGGTAGGACGCGCGCAGAAAACGAGCCCTTCTCAATCGAAGGGCCCGAATCGGTCAACTCGTTTCTCGGTCCGTTCAGATCCCGTGATGCTTGAACTTGCTGGCAAGCGCCAATTTCGTCCGGGCCGCGTTGCGGGCCTTCGTGATCTTGTCCATCTCTTCCAGCTTGTTCTCGGCGTCGCTGGGCACACCCCGCGCCTCAGCCGCCCGAAGCTCCGCCGCACAGTCGGCCTCGACGAAGTTTTCCGCCGCCTGCGCCGCGCTGGCAAGGATCGTCAGCTCGTTGTTGGCGAACTTCATGAACCCCTCTTCGATGTAGTAATACCGGCTGCCGCCCTTGGCCTCTCCCATGTTCGGGAAGTCCAGCCGGAGCTCGCCCAAGCCCAGCTTGGCGACCAGCGGCGACCCGCCATGAGTCATACCGATCAGGCCGTCCCACGCCGGGACCGAGGCGTACAGCACCTCATCGTCGATCAGCGAGGCTTCCGGGGTGATGAGTTTGCAGCGGATCGTGCTGGCCAAGGCTGGTTCCTCTCGTCAAAGTCGGCTCCGAACGCCGGGGCCAATGGTAGTCCCGGCCTCTGCCCCCGTCAGCCCGGGTAGGCTTGCCTCGTGACCCGCAAAGACGCCCTCATGCTCCTGATCCTGGCCCTCGCCCTCGTCGGCGCAGCCGCCCTGCGACTGGCCTCTGGCCCCGAAGGCCTGGCCTTTGCCGCCTCCGAAACCGTTGCCAACCTCCGGTGGACCCGCGTCCTGGCAGCCGCATCCGTCGGCGCTTCTCTCGCCGTCGCCGGCGTCATGCTCCAGGCCCTGCTCCGCAACCCCCTGGCCTCGCCCGCTCGGGCCTGGCCGTCGTCGTCTCGGCCTACTTCAGCTACCTCGCCACGGGCCAGATCACACCACCCGGAGCCGAGCCAATCCCCGCCGTCATCGGGGCCCTGGCCACCCTCGGGTTCGTCTACACCCTCAGCCAGCGCCGCGGCTTCATCGAGCCGGTCACACTCATCCTCGTCGGCGTCGTCGTGGGCATCCTCTGCGGCTCGGCCGGCGCGTTCATCCGCCAACTCCTCCCCGATGGAGGCTTCGCCGTCGCGCGCCTCCTCGTCGGGAGACTCTCAGACAACCTTTCACTCTCCATGGTCTGGGGCGTCCTCTCGGTCACCGTCCTGGGCACCGCCATCGGCGCCCGGCTCGGCCCCGCCATGGACGCCGCCGCCATGTCCGACGACGAAGCCCGATCCGTCGGCGTGCCCGTCGGTGCCCTCCGCCTCACGCTCTTTCTGATCTCGGGCGTACTCACCGCCGGCTCGGTCGTGCTCGTCGGCCCCATCGGTTTCGTCGGCCTCGTTATCCCGCACGCGGTTCGGCTCCTCACCGGCCCGAACCACCGTGTCCTGATGATCGGCTCCGCACTGGCAGGCGCCACAGCCGTCGTCCTGGCAGACGTCGGTGTGCGGCTGCTCCCAAGCCGAACCGGCGCGATCCCCATCGGCATCATCACCTCCCTCGTCGGAGGCCCGATCTTCCTCTGGATGCTCTACTCCGCCATCCGCAAACCCGGCGCGATGACCAACAGCTAAGCCATCTCGGGTGCCACGGTTTGTCCGGTCTCGGCAAGCCGTGTCCTCTGATTGCGTTCATCGAAATCACGGCTTGAGAACAAGCCGTGGCACCCGATTACACGTTGAAGTACTTCGCCTCCGGATGATGCACCACGATCGCGCTCGTCGACTGCTCCGGGTCGATCTGCCAGTTCTCCGTCAGATGGCAACCGATGCGCTCGGGTTCAATCAGCCTGAACAGGATCTCCTGATCGCTCATGTCCGGGCACGCCGGGTATCCGAAGCTGTACCGCGAGCCGTGGTACTTCTGCGTGAAAAGTCCCTTAACCGTCGGGCTGTCCTCGCCGGCGATCCCAAGCTCCTGCCGGATCCTTTTGTGCCAGAACTCCGCAAGCCCCTCGGCAGCCTCCACACCGAGCCCGTGCAGATACAGGTACTCCGTGTAGTTGTTCGCCTCAAAGAGCGTCTTGGTCGCCTCGCTCACACGCGTGCCCATCGTCACGCACGTCAACGGCAGCACATCCTTCTCACCCGACTCCACATCGCGGAAGAAGTCCGAGATGCACAGCCGCTTCCGCGCACCCTGCCTCGGGAACACGAACCGCTCGATCTCCCGGTCGTGGTCCTTGGGGTCGTACACAATCAGGTCGTTGCCCGAACTGTTCACCGGGAAGTAGCCGTACACCACCGCCGGCCGCAGCAGCCCCTCGTCCTTGCACTGCTTCTTGAGCCGCTCATAGATCGGGTAC
>CAXBOF010000255.1:0-4297 GCA_963977205.1 uncultured Phycisphaera sp.
GCTACGCGGGCCACCTGCCAGGCCCCGCGCCCGCGCGATCCGCCGACGGGTTCTTTACCCACTGGATCGACCCCGACACCGGCTCCACGCAGCCGGGCTGGGGGGCCGAGTTCGCGACCTATAGCACGATGAAGATCGTCGCCGCTGCCATCCGTGCGCGTGCGTACTACCCGAACGACGCCGACATCCGCGATGCTGCCCAGGCGATCGTCTGCGGCGTCACCAACTGGGACGACTACTTCCGATCGAGCAACGACGAGGTCTATCTCAAATCACTCGGCGCAGGCGGGGCCGACCCCACCGCGTGGAACCCAGCTTTCACCGAAGCTCTTGTCTTTGTCGAACAGGCCAATGCGTTCGGCGGGAGCGTCTCGCAGAACGCGTGGAGCCGATGGATCAACCGGAACCTCTGGCCCACCGCGACGTTCGTGCTGGGCCGCCCCGTCACCGGCGAAACGCCCGGCGGCTACCTGCCCACCTTCATCACGGCCTACTCGCTCCTGCTGCAGGAGCCATTCCGAGAGAACGCCGCCTGGATGACGCACGCCAGGAACGTGCTCGTCACGCACGCAGCGTGGACCGACGAGAACGGGCCGAGGCTGTTCACGGTCTTCTCTGCTGGTACGACCAAAGCCGAGTGGGGCGGCTACAACGCCGACAGCCTCAGCAACCACCCGGGCGATGTCACGACGCTGACGGCTCTCATGGCGTTCGGCGCACTCGGCGAGCACGAGCCCGCGTGGGCCGCCTACAACGCCTACCGCCAGGGCGCACGCGCCGAGTTCGCATCGGGGGCGAGCATGATCTACCGCCGATCCGCGATCGACCCGAGCTACACGCCAAACTCCGCGGGCCTGCCCGATGTCTCGATGGGCGCGCTCGGATTGGCCGAACTCATCCAGCCCGGCTTCGTGGACGCGGTTCTTGCAGTTCCGATCCCGACTGATTTCTGCGACGACCCGTGCCTTGCCGACACCAACGGCGACGGAGCTGTCACGCCCGCCGACTTCTCCGCGTGGGTCGCGGCCTTCAACGCGATGGCGCCCGCGTGCGACCAGAACGGCGATGGTCAGTGCTCACCCGCGGATTTCTCGGCGTGGGTGGCCAACTACAACGCGGGGTGCTGAATCAGGCGTGTGCTTGCAAGGGTGAGGCCGACTGCTCAAGGTCTTTCATCGTCCGAGCGATGACGTCTTCGCGGTAGCGGGCGGTGTTGTTGTGTTCGAGGATGTCTTTGTACCGCTGGGTCGCCATGGCCCAGACCGATCGCTTCTGGTCTTCGGGCAGCTCGTGGAAACGCCTGAGCCGCTCGGCCCGCTCGCGCTCTTTGGCCTGGCTGCGTTCGGCGGGCGTGGGCTGCGTGATGTCGTAGGCGTTGCGGATGGCGCTTGCCGCGAACCCGCCGGGGTTCTGCTTCTTGGGTGCGACACGCGCGATGTACGCCAGACGCTCGGGCGTGGCGTTGGGGTGTTTGAGCAGTTCTTCTGAACCAAGAATCTTTGCAACAGCAACAGCGTTGCGGTGCTTTGCTGCCCACTTGGCCGAGCTCGACTGGGGGGCAGGGTCCGGGTTCGGTTCTGCCTCTGGTGCCGATTCGCTTTGTGTGCTGGCTGCTGGCCTGGTTGCTGGCTTTGTTGTGTGTTGGTGTGTTCTCTGGGTGGTTCTCTGATTTGTTTGTGCGTCATGCGGCCCGGGGGGGTGGGGTTTTTCTGACATCCCTGTAGGGGCAGAATCGTCTGCGGGGCCTGTGTCATTCGTGTGCATGCCGCTCGGGCGTGAGGGCGGCAGCTCGCCCTCGACCACCTCGCGGAGCATGCCGATTTCGATGCGCAGGATGCATGTTCCCGTGCGCGTGGCGCCCAGCGTCGTGAGCAGGCCAAGCTCGTGGAGTGTGCGCACGGTCCGCTGCACGGTGCGCCGGTCGCAGCCCATCGTCTGGGCGAGTGTGCCCAGGCTGGGCCAGAGCTTCCATGTCTTGAGGTCGGCGTACGTGAGCATCGCCCGGAGCACGTCCCGCTGCGTGCGCGAGAGCGGGCTCCTTGCCAGAAGCTTCAGGAATTCGAGCGTGTTCATCGGTGCGGTGTTTGTGTCCATGCGGACATCGTGACACCCCCGATGCGCGGTTGGTCGATTGATGCAACCGAACGCCACGAATTGGCGCACACGGGCGCACAACTCCGAGATTCGGCGCACATTGAGAAACACGCCGTCGTCAAGAGCAATGGTTGATGAATGCTGACGAAACGCCCGCTACCCGACCTTCACCCGGCTTGCGGCCTTGGGTGAGCCGAGACGCCTGCCGAACTCGCCCGGCTCGAAGAGCATCATGTCGTCGGGCTTGATGGTGATGCGCATCGTCTGGCCGGCGGCGGGGATGCTCGTCATGGGCATGCGTGCGCCGATCGCCTCGCCCGCGCCGATGTCAAGACGCAGATCGACCTGATCGCCCAGGGGTTCGGTCAGCTCGACCTTGGCCTCGATGGCATCGGGCGAGCCCTCGCCCGGCATCACGGCCGGCGGCCTGAAGCCGAGCACGATGTCACCCGACGCCTGCTCGCCCGCGAGGGCCGAGGCGGGGACTGCGATCTTGAACGGCCCCGAACTCGCGGAAAAAACACCCGATTCGAGACGCCCCGGGATGAAGTTCATCGTCGGGCTGCCCACGAAGCCGGCGACGAAGCGGTTGACGGGGTTCTGATACACCTCCAGCGGCGTGCCGATCTGCTGGACCTCACTCTGGGCCATCACGACCAGACGCGAGCCGAGGGTCATCGCCTCTTCCTGATCGTGCGTGACGTAGACGGTCGTCGTGCCGAGGCGTTGGTGCAGGGCCTTGAGCTCGGAGCGCATCGAGACGCGGAGCTTGGCGTCGAGGTTGGAGAGGGGCTCGTCGAAGAGGTACACCGCCGGGTCGCGAGCGATCGCCCGGCCGAGCGCGACGCGCTGGCGCTGACCGCCCGAGAGCGCGCCGGGCTTGCGCTTCAGCAGCGCATCGAGCCCGAGGATGGAGCTGGTCCGCTCGACGCGTTTGGCGATCTCGTCCTTTGGCATGCCCGAGATTTTGAGTGCGAAGGCGATGTTCTTCTCGACGGTCATGTGCGGGTAGAGCGCGTAGTTCTGGAAGACCATCGCGATGTTGCGGTCCTTGGGGGCCACGTCGTTGACGACGCGATCGCCGATGGAGATCTGCCCGCGGCTGACGGTCTCGAGGCCGGCGATCATGCGGAGCGTTGTCGACTTGCCGCAACCCGAGGGCCCGACCAGCACGACGAACTCGCCCGACTCGATCGTCAGGTTGACATCGCGCACAGCCTCGACGCTCTTGTCATAGATCTTCCAGACACCGCTCAGCTCAACTTTGGACACGCGTAAAGCTCCTTGGAGTGCAGGGGACATCGTAGCGGAAAGTACGGACCAGGTGCCACGGCTTGTCCGTCTTTGGTAAGCCGTGAGGGGTAGCGATCAAAGACACACGGCTTGCCCTGCGAGACAAGCCGTGGCACCCGGTTGGCTCAGGGCCTGGAACTTTCGCGCACGACCAGGTGCGTCTCGGCTGGGATCGTCTCGGCCTTGCGTGACGGCTCGGCGATGCGGGAGAGGCAGAGCTCGACCGCTGATCGCCCGATCAGTTCGAACGGCACAGCCACGCTGGAAAGTGCGGGGCGGATGATGTCGCAGATCCGTGTGCCGTCGAACCCGACGATGCGGAGCTGGCTCGGGATCGCGATACCGACCTCGCTTGCAGCGCTCATGACGCCAAGGGCGATCTCGTCGTTGCCGGCAAAGACGCCCGTGATTTTGTCTCGCCGTGCGGGCAGGTTGGCAAGGCCCCACTCGTAGCCCCAGTCGGCCGAGAAGTCGCCGAAAACGATCTGGTGCTTGTCGACGCTGCCCGCTTCTTTGCTGAGCACATCGTTGAAGGCCTTGGCGCGGTCCTTGGCGTCGAAGTTGGTGGCCGGGCCGCCGACATGGAAGCAGTCTTTGGGCGCGACGGTCTCGAGCAGGTGCGTTGCTGCCTGTCGCGAGCCGGGCTCGTTCTCGATGCGGATGCGGTCGATGCCGGGCAGGCCCTCTTCGGTGTCGATGAGCACCATGGGCATGTTCTGATCGACGAGCGACTTGGTCAGCTTGCGGTCGGGGAAGGTGAGCAGCGCGATGATGCCGTCGAGGAAGTTGAGGGGCAGGCTCTGGACAGCGTCGGCCGAGCCGAGGCGTGTGTCGCTGGTGACGACGACGTGGTAGCCGTGCTCGCGGGCGGCCGTGTCGGCGCTCTGCAGGAGCTGCGTGTAGAACTCGC
>CAXBOF010000256.1:0-4285 GCA_963977205.1 uncultured Phycisphaera sp.
ATCGAGGGTGTCGTCAGCGTGACGCCCATGAAGGTGGTTGTCTCCAACTGCCGAACAAGCCTCGACGTGGTGACGTTCCGCGGCGTGCCCAAGGAGGAATTCCTGAATGGCATGGGCAAGCGTCTGGAACTCATTGACGGCTCGGCCGAGGACTGGCTGGCGCGCACCGATGCCGCCCTGCTCGGTGAAACCCTGGCGGCGAGAAGGAATCTCAAGCCCGGGATGCGGTTCGATGCGGCCGGCATCACCGCCACAGTTGCCGGGATCGTGCGATCACCCGATCCGCAGGATCAGAACGTCGCGTACACAGCCCTGGAGTTCGTGCAGTTGGCCGGCCGGGACCAGCTCGGCATCGTGACGCAGTTCAACGTCAAGGTCGAGGAATCATCGCTCCTCGAGCCTGTCTCCAAGGACATCGATGAGCTCTTCAGCACCGCACAGGAACCCACAGCGACTTTCGGCGAGAAGGCGTTCATCGGGCGATTGGCCGACGACATTATTGAACTCGTCGGCTTTGCGCGATGGCTTGGCCTTGGCTGCCTGGCGGCGGTACTGGCGCTCGTCGCCAACTCGATCATTCTGGGTGTTCAGAGCCGAATCTCAGAGCACGCGGTCCTTCAGACGCTGGGATTCAAGAGCGGCCACGTCGCGGCACTCATCGTCACCGAGGGGGTGCTGCTGGCGGTGATCGGCGGGATGCTCGGCGCGGCCGGCGCTTTGGCGGTCGCACGTTTCGGGAAGTTCGCCCTCTCGGTCGAAGGCACATCGATCCCGATCACCGCGAACACCGGGCTACTCCTGACGGGAATCGTTGTGTGCATCATCATCGGTGTGCTCGCCGGCCTTGTGCCCGCATGGCAGGCCTCGCGTCGTTCCATTGTCGAGTGCTTCCGCTCTGTCTGAGGTCAGCCACTTGCGTCAACTCCCATTTCAATACGCCACACGAAACCTCGGCAGGAGCCCCGTGCGACTGGCGGCGTCGCTCATCGGCTCCTCGCTCGTGGTACTGCTTGTGCTCGCCTCGGGCGGCTTCATCCGCGGGATGCAGATCACGCTCAACCCGTCCGACCCGCTGCAGACGAATGTCATGATTCTCGGCGTCGGCAGCGAAGAGGGCGTCGAACGCTCGCAGATCGATGTAGCCGTTGAGGGCATCTCGGCGGCAAGCGTGCCGGGACTCATGGAGCGCGCCGGAGTCATCTACGCATCGCCCGAGATCCACGCCGCCCTTCCCGTGCGCGCTGATGCCAACTCCGACAAAGACCTCAACGCTGTCATGCGGGGCATCCGCCCGGTGGCGCTGCTCGTGCACCCCGAGGTCGAAATCGTCGCCGGCCGCCCGCCCCAAGCAGGTATGGACGAGATCATGGTGGGGGCTCTTGCCTCGACCAGGCTGGGCCTCCCGATCGAGCGAGTGGCGATCGGGCAGACGCTGCATTTTGATGATCGGGACTGGACCATCGTGGGTCAGTTCACGGCCACCGGCTCGGTCATGAACGCGGAGGTCTGGATCCCGCTGACCGATCTCCAGATCGCGACCAACCGCGAGTCGTCTCTCTCATGTGTTGTCGTGACGCTCGATGACGCTTCGTTTACAGATGTCGACGTCTTCGCCAAGAGCCGACTCGATCTGGAGATCACGGCCATTCCCGAGCAGGAGTACTACGCCTCGATCGCCGCGTTCTACGGCCCGATCCGCATCATGATCATCGTGACGGCCGTGCTCATCGCTTCTGGTGGCGTCCTCGGCGGGCTCAACACGATGTACGCAGCCTTCGCCGCCCGCGTCCGTGAAGTAGGCATGCTCCAGTCACTCGGCTTCACGAGCCGGGCCATTGTCATCAATCTGATCGAAGAGTCAGTCTTTGCCGCCGCCTGCGGGGCGCTGATCGGGACAATCATCGGGCTTCTGCTGCTCGATGGTCTGGCGGTCCGATTCTCGATGGGCGCGTTCGCACTCACGCTCGATGCGCCGGTCGTCCTGATCGGTCTGCTCGGCGGCCTGCTCGTCGGTATCGTGGGCGCGATCCCGCCGGCGATCCGGTGCCTGCGCCTGCCCATCCCCGAGGCACTCAAGTCCATATAAATCACACGAAGGAGTATCGCATGTCCATCAAATCAGCAGTCGTTCTGGCAGCCTCGGTCGCACTTGTTTCTGGCTGCGGCGAGCAATCGCAAACCGCGTCCAACTCATCAGAAAATCCCACATCGACTTCGGCAACACCGGTCGCATGGATCTTGGAAACTCAGCCCGAGAACGCAATCTCGATCTCTGAAGCCAAGGCGTCCGCCGAGGAGGGCCAGGAGATCGCGATCCGCGGCCGCATCGGGGGACGGAAGGTCCCCATCACCGAGGGCAGCCCCGTCTTTACTGTCGTCGATATGAGTCTCCCGCACTGCGGCGAGATCCCCGGTGACAAGTGCGGCACCCCCTGGGATTACTGCTGCGAAACCGCAGAAGACATCACCGCCAACGCCGCCACCATTAGATTGGCCTCGGCCGATCCGAGAGTCGGCGGTCTGGGGGAACTCGATGAGGTCATCATCAAGGGCACCGTCGGCCCACGACCCAACGCGGAAGTCCTGACCATCAACGCGACCGGCGTATATGTGGTGGGGGAGTAAAGCGGGGCAAGGGCAGCCGTTGGCTAGTCCTGCACTTCGTAGACATTCATCTCATCGAGATCGAGCTTGGGGCTGTAGGCGTGAAGAGAGATCGCCTGCTGCCCCGGCAGGGTCGAGAGGCAATGAATGGCGTCGTAGTGGCTTGAGACCTGCATGCCCTTGGGCAGCCGCCGCTTGGCGACCTCACGGACTTTGCCGCTGGCCAATTGGGTATACCTGGTCTCTTCGATCTCGCCGGCGAGGATTCGGAAGCCGCACTCGCTCTGGTCGTGGTCGTGGATGCAGGTCTTCGTGTCGTCCCAGAAGAGGGCGAGAAGTACCCAGGCGTCGCTGGAAGCGATCTCGATCCTATTGTACGAACAGGTATCGAAGGAGCCGCAATTCAAGAGGGTTGAGACGTCAATCTCAAGCTCGCGGAAGGCTTTGGAAACAACTTGCGGATCGGTCCCACATTCAATGCAGTCACCCAAACATCGAAAGATTGCTTCGCAAGACTCTTCACAGAGTCCGGGGTGAAATCGGATGTGATCGACAGGTACGATCCGCTGCCTCCTGCGCCAGATATCGACAAAAGACTATACACGACTTCACCCTCTTTGTCACGCACAATCAGAACGCCGCTAAAAACAGGCGTAATATGCCTCAATCGTCGTTTCGCGAGCAGTCCGCGTTGTATGCAGTCATCGATGAATCTATGCAGGTTCGGCTGAGGTTAAAGGTATGGCACTGGATCAGACAGGCAAACAATCGATCTGTGTCGCGGCCATGTATCTCTTTGCCAAGCTGCCCGATGAGAAAGATTTCATTGAAGCCGCAGCCACGGCAATCGATGACAAAATGCAAGCACTGGACATCCGCGGCACATTGATTCTCGCCACCGAAGGCATCAACGGCACGGTCGCAGGATCAAAACAAAGCATGGAGACGTTTGTATCTTATCTGCAGAGCGCTTCACTACTGGATGGCAAACTCTTCGACCTGAATCCTCAGCTTTCATACTGCGAGGAGTTGCCCTTCGAAAGAGCTGTGGTCAAGGTGCGTCCCGAGATCGTGACCATGGGCTTGCCGGAGGTCTGTCCGAGCGAACTCGCTGGGCAGTACGTCGACCCGGAGGATTGGAACGAACTCCTTAATGACCCCAATGTCCTGGTTCTGGACACCCGCAATGATTTCGAAGTCGAGATGGGCACGTTTGTCTCGGCCGACGGACGACGCGCACTCAATCCTCAAACGGTGAGCTTCCGTGACTTTCCGGACTTTGCTGCAAGTCAGTTGCCTACCGACAAAGACAAAACAGTCGCGATGTTCTGTACGGGCGGCATCAGGTGCGAGAAGGCCACCTCATATCTATTGAAGATGGGCTACCGCGATGTCCGACATCTCAAAGGCGGCATACTGGGGTATTTGCGAAAGATAGAGGCCTCAGATTCTTGCTGGGATGGCGACTGCTTTGTCTTCGATAACAGAGTGGCACTCGGTCATGGATTGAAGCCTGTCGCCTCACGAGCAGCCCAGCCAGAGTCGCCAGAACTGAGCCTCTAAGGGTCTTTCAGTACTAGAATATCCCGACCATACTGTTTATGGTATGCGAAGATGCAGAACGAGCTCGCAACCGACAATCTGAGTCTCACCCGCCAGTTCCGCACAGGAAATCTTCGGC